>CAYHRC010000161.1:0-6549 GCA_964358565.1 uncultured Sphingobacterium sp.
GGCTCTTGCCGGTCAGGATGGGATTAAAACTGTCGCATTCATTGCTAACACCTATAGAAACAGCGCACATGCAGATGTGATAGGTACTAAACTTTTCGTCGGCATTCCAACGGATGAGGGTATGGTTACTCCACAGGTAAAAATTGTTTCAGTATGGATCGACCAGATAGGAGCCAATGATACCGGGGTCAGGATCGCCAAAATGAATGGGGCAACACTTTATCCAACCATTGCTGATGCGCTGACATTGGGAGGTGATAAGCTTGCTGTGGATGCGGTCATTTATATAGGTGAGCATGGTGATTATAAAAACAGCCGTTTCGGAGTTAAAATGTATCCCCGGATGAATTATCTCGAACAGATCTTCAGAGTATTCGACGCCTCCAATAAGTCGGTGCCGGTTTTTACCGATAAGCATTTAGCTTACAGCTGGCTGGATAGCAAATGGGTGTATGACCGTTCAAAAGAACTGAATGTTCCTATGATGGCAGGATCCTCACTTCCTTACTGCTGGCGTGATAAACCCCTTGAGCATCCGCCCGGTGTGAAAATTAAAGAAGCGGTAGCCATTGGATATGCATCCCTTGATGCCTATGGCTTTCATGTTACAGAAATTCTTCAATGTATGGTTGAACGTCGGGCCGGCGGAGAGACAGGTGTTTCCAGTGTTCAGGGTTTAAAAGGTGATGATGTATGGGCAGCTATCGACTCGGGAAAAATTTCTCAGCAACTGGTAGATGCAGCCTGTGATACCATTAAGGGTAAGGCTGCGGGATCAATGCGCGAACTCGTCAAAATGCCTTATGCCATTATTGTAAAATATACCGATGGTACAAAGGGCGCTATCGTCATGCTGGATCAGTATGTTAACCAGGGTTGGGCCTATGCTGCAAAAACCGGTGGAAAGATTGTTGCTACTGAGTTTGTCCTTGATCATAGCATGAGTTATTCCCATTTCAGCTATCTCACCTTAAATATTCAGAAATTTATTGTGACCGGTAAGCCTGCAGCACCGATAGAACGTAATTTAATGACCAGCGGAATTATAGATATGGGAATTCGTTCCCTGGCTGAAGGCAAGGTAAAACAGACACCTTTTTTGAATATAAAATATTCGGTAAACGGATATGAACCTATCAGGCCAACGGCTCCGCGGCCAACCGGACAGAGTATAGGGCCATGGCCTCCAAAAGGATATGAGTTTATTATTCCTGATGCATTTAAGAAAAAATCATAAAAATCAACCCGAATTATTTAACATGGTCTTTTGTGGATAATCCAAAACCTAATTTTCACCTCCCTCAGTCTTTTGGGACATTAATATTTATGTAACGGAAAGGTTTGATTGGGAAGTGGGGGTTCTCGTTTGATGACCAATCGTACAATTCCTTTTTCTGAAACAACAAGGAAGAATTGCTAAGTAATAAGATTATTGATTGCACCCAATTATATATGTCCTAAAAGTTGAATATAAATTATATTTTAAAACCATATACTAAATGAAAAATACAGTTTATTCGAAATCTGCTGATTTACTGGAAAGATCTAAAAAAGTACTTGCCGGAGGAGTTTCTTCTGAATTTAGGAAGTATAATCACCCTCATGCGATATTTTACACTCACGGGAAAGGAAGCCGCTTATATGATGTAGATGGTAATGAATATCTTGACTTTACCCTTAGCCAGGGGCCTTTGATTCTGGGTCATTCCCATCCGCATGTATTAAAATCTGTTAATGAATATTCTGAAAAGGGACAGCTTTTTGCTGGTCAGCACATTAAGGAAATTGAACTGGCAGAGAAACTTAACAGCCTGATCCCCTCGGCAGAATTAATGCGTTTCTGCCTGGATGGTTCTGAAGCTGTACAAACTGCGTTTCGGGTTGCAAGAGCCAAAACAGGCAGGCAAAAGTTCCTCCGTTTTGAGGGACATTATCATGGATGGCTTGATAATGTTGCCTGGGGGATATCCACACCTTCTGCCGAAGCTCTGGGAAACAGGGAAAATCCGAATGTCTTTCCCTGGACAGAAGGCTTGCCGGAACATTCAAAAGATGAGTTTATAATCCTTCCCTGGAATGACCTTGAATTATTGAAAAAGACTGTAGCGGCCAGGTATCACGAAATTGCGGCTATAATTACAGAGCCCGTCATGTGCAACAATGGCTGTATTTTACCGGAAGAAGGATTCTTGCAGGGGATACGTGATTTATGTGATCAATACCATATAGCTTTGATTTTTGATGAGGTTATAACAGGCTTTAGAGTTAGTCTTGGGGGAGCGCAGCAATATTTTGGGATCACTCCAGACCTGTCCATTTTTGCCAAGGCCATGGGCAGTGGTTATCCAATAAGTGCAATAGTTGGGAAAAGAGAATGGATGAATTTGATAGAAGATGCAAAAGTGATCCATGCAGGCACCATGAATTCCAGTAATCCAACAGTTGCAGCCGCCCTGGCTACAATTGAAGTGCTGGAATCAGAAAATCCATATGAGCGTTTGTTCCGTTACGGGAAAAAATTAATGGATGGATTAAGGAAGTCTGCATCCGATAACAATCAAAATCTATTAGTTCAGGGCCTGGGTCCAATGTTCAATATTGGCTTTACAAATTTGCCTAAAGTACTGGATTACAGGGATACTCTGACGTTTGATCGGGGAAAGTTGGGAAAATTTATTTCTGCTATGCATGATAGAAAGATACGCATAATTGGCAGGGGCCTCTGGTACATAAGCGCCGCCCATACTGAGGAGGAAATTGATCATGCCATTGAAGTGTCTGCTGAAGTATTAAGTAACATGTAATTTATCATGTATTTTTTTTCAATCAGCTAAGGGATTAACGAGTATTGAAGGACTTGTTGTAGAGGCAATTGAATTAAACCAATTCAGAGGCGTTTAACTGATTATTTTTAATCAAAATATTATAAATTACACAAAATCTGTAATGCTTTATCACTAATTGGTACAAGGAAATTAATTTATCATCTTACAGATACCATTCAATCTTTTAATTAAAACCAACATGCTAAGAAATGTACCCTATATCTTTTTGTTGTCCTTGCTCTTCACAGGGTGCAATAATCAGAATTCCAAACTCTTTACTATGATTTCTCATGGTTCGACAGGTATCAATTTCAGAAATGTTTTGGAAGAAAGTGAGGAAATGAATGTACTTAAGTATTCCTATTTCTATAATGGAGGAGGCGTTGCAATCGGTGATATTAATAATGATGGCCTGCAGGATGTTTTATTTACAGGGAATATGGTTAAAAACCGGCTTTTTTTGAATAAGGGTGGTTTTGAATTTGAAGATATCACAGAAAAAAGTGGAATTGCTGATAAGCAGGGATGGTGTACTGGTGCTACGATGGTTGACATTAATGAGGATGGCAAACTGGATATCTATATCTCACGGTCTGCCGATGCAGACCCCATAAGGCGCAAGAATTTATTATTCCTGAATAACGGTGATCTGACTTTCACAGAAAAAGCTGAAGAATATGGTCTGGCTGATCAGGGATATTCTACACAAGCATCTTTTTTTGATTATGACAAGGATGGTGATTTGGACATGTTCCTGATCAATCACTCTTTACAACAATACACTACCGGAGTACAGGAAAATGTGCAATTGAGGAGCCAGCAGAACCCGAATTTTGCTAACAAATTATACCAGAATGATAAGGGTCATTTCAATGAAGTCAGCGCCGGGGCGGGAATTACATCGAATGTACTAACCTTTGGCTTAGGCCTGGCAATTTCTGATGTTAATAGTGATGGCTGGCCGGATATCTATGTTTCCAATGATTTTAATGAGCCGGATTATTTATTCATTAATAATGGCAATGGTACTTTCACTGATAAGTTATCAGCAAGCATGGATCAGATTTCGATGTACTCCATGGGTTCTGATCTCGCTGATTATAATAATGATGCCCTGCCGGATCTGATGACCCTGGATATGCTTCCTGAGGACAATAAAACTCAAAAAATGCACTCCGGAGCAGAGAATTTTGATAAAATGCAATTTCTTTTCAACAAGGGTTTCTATTATCAGTTTAGTCGCAATATGCTTCAGAAAAATAACGGGGATGGCACATTTTCCGAGATCGGCCAATTAGCCGGTGTGTCTAATACAGACTGGAGCTGGGCGACTTTATTTTCAGATTTAGATAACGATGGTAATAAAGACCTGTTTATAACTAATGGTTATGTGAAAGATTATACAGATATGGATTTTCTGAAATATACGATGGACCGTTCCATTCGTGAGGGCCAGGGAGGTAGTCAAACTGCTGTTAAAGATTTCATTGAGAAAATGCCTACGAATGTGATCTCCAATTATGTTTTTCGGAATGCAGGGAACGACCGTTTTGAGAAAAAGAATTCAGAATGGGGCCTTGATCAAAAAGGTGTTTCAGCTGGCGCAGCATATGCGGATCTGGATAATGATGGAGATCTTGATCTGGTTGTAAATAATACCAATGACTATGCTGGTATTTATAAAAATAATACTGATCTGTTGAGTAAAAATAATTATATCAGGATCAAATTGCAGGGGGATAGCCGCAATGCCTGGGGCATCGGCTCCAAAGTTACCGTATATTCTAAGGGCAAAAAGTACTTTCAGGAACAAGTCCCGGTTCGTGGCTTTCAATCTTCCGTAGATCCGGTCTTAAATTTCGGATTAGGAAATACAAAAGTTATTGATTCGATAGTTGTTATCTGGCCTAATGATAAGTGCCAGAAACTGGAAAATGTAAAAGTCAATCAAACGCTGACAGCGGAACTCAAGAATGCAAACTTAGATTGGAAGTTTAATGCAGTTCCTTCTTCCGTTAAAAATTTCACAAATACTTCTTCCATAAATTATACACACAAAGAAAATCAGTTCAATGATTTCACGATCCAAACCCTGATGCCTAATTATCTCTCCCGACAGGGTCCATGCATGGCAAAGGCTGATGTAAACCATGATGGAATGGAGGATTTATTCATAGGTGGTGCAGCCGGACAAGCTGGAGCAATATTTATTCAAACAGCAAATGGCGGATTTGTAAATAAACCTAATTCCGCTTTCGAAGCTGATGCGATGAGTGAAGATACTGCATCCGGGTTTTTGGATGTCGATGGAGATGGGGATATGGACCTTTATGTGGGCAGTGGAGGTTATGAATTCGCTCCGGATAATGTTTTATTGCAGGATCGCTTGTATATCAATGATGGAAAAGGCAATTTTTCCAGAAAAAAAGATGGTCTTCCAAACATGCTTATCAGTACAGGTTGTGTTAAATCAGCAGATATTGATGGAGACGGGGATATGGATCTTTTTGTAGGCGGAAGATTAGTTCCCGGAAGGTATCCTTCAGCTCCGCAGAGTAAAATCCTGATAAATGACGGTAAAGGAAATTATAAAGATGGGACAATGAGTGCCGCACCTGCAATTAAAAATATAGGAATGGTTACTGATGCTGTATGGATCGACCTGAACAAGGATAATTTACAGGATCTTATTGTAGTTGGAGAATGGATGCCAGTAAAAGTTTTCCTCAATCAGAAAGGTAAATTAACAGATGCCTCATCCACCTATATTAAGTTTGCATCCAAAGGCTGGTGGAACCGGATCTATGCGGATGATATGGATGGTGACGGGGATAAAGACCTGGTGATCGGTAATCTTGGTCTTAATGCTCAGTTTCACGCTACTGAGAAACAGCCGATGAGCATGTATTATAAAGACTTTGATAAAAACGGTTCTATAGATCCTGTATTTTGTTATTATATTGATGGGGTTTCGTATCCTGCAGCTTCAAGGGATGACCTGATGGATCAGCTCCCGGGCTTAAAGAAAAAGTTTCTTGAATATCATACATATTCTACAGCTACCATTAATGATTTATTTACTTCTGATCAGTTAAAGGATGCTGATGTACTGCACACAGAGATTCTGGAGACCGTTTATTTAGAGAATTCCGGGACTGGTTTTAATATGAAAAAACTCCCGGTCGAAGCTCAGTATGCACCGGTTTATGCCTTTACATCGATCGATGCAAATGGTGATGGTAAAAAAGATTTGGTGCTTGCTGGAAATAATTCGTGGACAAGGATAAAATTCGGCCAATTCACATCCAGTAATGGCATTTTACTGGAAGGGGATGGTTCAGGTAAATTCAAGTATGTACCTCAATGGAAGAGTGGCTTGAATATTTCCGGAAATGTCAGGAGTCTCGAAATGATATCTTCCGGGGCGAAAGCTAAGGGTCAGATAATTTTTGGGATAAATAATTCCCAGGCAAAAACTCTTACTTTAACTAAATTGAAAAATTGAGTGTGGAATCAGAATGAAGCAAGCTTAAATTTTTATTCACAGAGATGAATTTAAAGAAAATAATATCAGTTAAAATAAGTCATTATACGCCCCTTTTTATTGCGATTGCTCTTATGGTTTATTCGTCAAACCTGAAGGCCCAGGAGATCGATCTGCTGCTGAAGGGTGGTCATGTCATCGATCCTAAAAACAAGATCGATTCAAAAATGGATATCGCCA
>CAYHRC010000162.1:0-6543 GCA_964358565.1 uncultured Sphingobacterium sp.
GTTATCTCCAGTCTGGGTATGTTCGCAGGTTTCCAGGGAATTGCTCATGCATCTGACATGACTTTGCTGAAAGCCAGTATTTTCCTTTTCGGATTGGCGGGGGGGGCGATCAATGGAGCTACTAATGCGGTAGTTTCGGATATCAGCATGAAAAATAAGCGTGCTAATCTTAGTCTGCTTGGAGTTTTCTTCGCCATTGGAGCTCTGGGAATGCCATTTATTCTTGGCATCCTGGACGATCAGTACAGCTTCGGTGTAATTGTTTCTGCAGTAAGTTTTCTTACTCTTATTGCTGCGGCCTTTTTTGGGGCCATTAACTTTCCACCTCCAAAACAGGTTCAGGGAATTCCAATTGTACAGGGATTTAAATTGCTTAAGGATGATGTTCTGATCCTGATCGCTTTTTTTCTCTTCTGCCAGAGCAGTTTTGAGGGGATAATCAATAACTGGACAACTACCTTCCTGCTGGATCGATTATCAGTCTCTCAAAGCAATGCCCTCTATGCACTCTCCCTGTACGTGGTTGGCATGGCCGTGATGCGCTTGCTGATAGGAAGTGTTTTGCGTAGGGTGAGATCGCAAAATATTCTGCTCATGTCATTCGTACTGCTCTTCGTTGGAAGTACTTTATTGAAGATGGGAGATACCTTTCCGTTGGCTGTTGCCGGACTTATTTTAATTGGTGCCGGACTTGCAGCGGGATTCCCGATTATGCTTGGATTTGTCGGAGCCCGGTATACAGAACTATCGGCTACAGCATTCAGTTTTGTACTGGTCATTGCCCTTTTGGGAAATATGCTTGTTAATTATCTGATGGGCTTGATTGCTCAATCGTATGGAATACAACATTTAACAACCCTTGCTTATCTGGAAATAGCAATTATGGTAATACTCACCTTTACAATTCTCAAGAAAATAAATTACAACACAATAAATACTAAATAATATGCTAGCACAACAATGGCTTAAGAATGCACGGGATATCATGACGCGCATTGAGGAAACTCAAATGGATAATATCCGCATAGCTGCGGAGATCATGGCTGATACAATTGAAGCCGGAAGATGGGTACACACTTTTGGATGCGGTCACGCTACCATACCTGTAGAAGAAATGTATCCGCGTATCGGAGGCTTTGTAGGTTTCCACCCTATGATCGAACTGCCTTTGAGTTTCTTTACCAGGATCACAGGCGAAATGGGCGTACATCAGTTTGTATTTCTGGAGCGTGTGGAAGGATATGGCGTTGAAATTATGAAAGGTTATAATTTTGATACCCGCGACACGATGTGGCTTTTCTCCCATACCGGAATTAACAATGTGAACATCGATGTGGCCCTGGAAGCTAAAAAGAAGGGGATGAAAGTGATCGTTTTCGGCTCGGCTGCTGAAGCTGCAGGTAAGAAAACGCGTCACTCGAGTGGTAAAACAATTTTTGATATTGCAGATCATGTGGTGGATACCTGTGCACCTATCGGTGATGCCTCTGTTGACCTTAAAAATCACCAGGACAAAGTTGGGCCTGTCTCAACGATGGCTTTCATCACATGTGTATGGATGACCGTTACGACGGTTGCAGAGATCCTCGCGGAAAGAGGTGTGAAGCTCTTCATTCATCCCTCACATAATGTTCCCGGAGATGATACAGCCAAAGAACGCCTTGAAGAGGCTCTGGCTGAATATAAGAGAAGAATAGCTGGAGTATAGTAGTATATTGCGCTGACAAGGTTTTAAAACCCTGTCAGCGTTGATTATACCATCAATAAAAATGTTAAAAATAGGCATTATTGGTTTAGGCGATATAGCCCGGAAGGCATATCTGCCTGTTTTATGCAGTAAAGGACTGGATCTTCACCTTTATACAAGGGATCAGGAAAAGCTTTCAGAGATCGGCAGGCAATACAGATTTGAAAATCTGCATCCCTCCATGGAGTCTATTCTGAATAGCGGGATCAAAGGTGCCTTTGTCCATACATCCACCGAATCACATGAGGAAGTAGTTGAGCAGCTATTGCTGCATAATATTCATGTCTATGTTGATAAGCCAATCACATATAACTATAATTCTTCAAAACGCCTGGTTGAACTGGCGGCAAGCAGAAATCTCATGCTGATGGTGGGTTTCAACAGGAGGTATGCTCCGTCTTACAGGGAATTGAAGGAATTGGAAAATCCCAATATGATTATTCTGCAAAAACATCGCCGCTCACTGCCTGCCGACATAAGGACATTCATTTTTGACGATTTTATTCATGTTGCGGACACTTTGAGATTTTTGTTTCCATATCCTGTTAAAGAGATTGTAGTGAAGGGTTTGAAAAGGGAGAATATGCTTTTTCATGTGGTGGTTCAGATGATAGCTGAAAATGGTGCCATTGCAATGGGTATTATGAACCGGGATTCAGGGACTCTCGAAGAAAGGGTCGAAGTATTTACCAGTGACGAAAAGAGAACGGTTTATAATGTATCTGATTTGAAAATTAATCGCGGTAAAAGCGAAAGTAATCCGGGAATGAATGATTGGGCTTCAACCCTGTATATACGAGGTTTTGAGTTTATGATCGCAGATTTTCTGCAAGCTGTTGAATCCGGCGGGAAAACTCATTTTACAATGGAGGATTCTTTGCTTACTCACCGGTTGTGTGAGGAGATTGTTGAAGAATTGAGTCGGGGGACAGATGTCTGAGGTCAGCGGTCGGAGTTCTGATGTCTGAGGTCTGAGGAGGGAAGGTATAACCACTGAGGTAGGGGGGCTCGCAAAACCTGTAACTTATTATCTAAAACGTAAAACGTATCACCTAAAACGTAAAACGTATCACGTACAACGTATCACGTACAACGTCCTTTACCTATTCACTTTCCATTGATGTGATTGATCTTCCATGATCTCCTTACCCCAAACCGGAAGTTCTGCCTTTAGCCTTTCAACAGTTTCATCACAGGCATCCATCGCTGCTTTTCGGTGGGCGGATGATGTGAATACAAATAAGCATATCTCACCTGCAGCAACTTTTCCCAGGCTATGGTATACATGCATGCAGGTAATTGGATATTTGGAAAAAATATCTTCCCGGATGAGGTGCATTTTTTCCAGCGCCATTTCCTCAAAAGCTGTGTATTCTATGGCGGCTACCTTGCCATTTTCACTTTCATCGGCCCTTACCTGGCCGAGGAAGATGCTATGACCGCCAATTGAGGTCTGCGTACTATGCTTTTGGATGCTTTCTGCTATAAATGATGCAGGTATGGCACCTTCCCTGAAGATGTTTTTCGGCTTTCTTTCTGACATTTTAAATTCGTTTCAATTTTATCCAATTTAAGATTCCGCCTTTAAGGCTGTATATTTTTTTTGAACTGCCATAACGATCCACCAGTGCTTTGGCAGCAGTTAAACTTCGTTTTCCGGACTGGCAAAAGAGAACAATCTTTTCGGCCTCAATGGAAGCTATATTATCATGGAACCTGCTCAGGGGAATACTGGTGTATTCAAATTCGCTTATCAGGGGTAACTCTCCCTGTTCCCTGACATCAATTATCATAAATTCCTTCTCATTCAGCATCTTATCGAATTCTTGTTCTTCAATATCAAACTCCGATGAACGTGAACAAAGCCAATTATAATCACTGTGCTTAAATGTTTCGGTATCCGCAGGTATCAGAGATCTTGTTCCAGCCCTGGACTGCAATATCATCTCATAAGTCTGATTGTCGAGAGAATTATAGGTCAGCAAACGATTAATTAAAGGAGTTCCAATACCTGTAATGAGCTTTAGGGTCTCGTTAGCCATCATCGTTCCAATAATTCCCGGAAGCACACCTAAAACTCCAGCCTCTTCGCAATTGAGAATCTCACCATCTTCTGGTGGCTGCGGAAAGAGATCCCGGTAATTAACAGCCATGTTCCCATCCTTATCGGTGCAATTAAAAACTGCTACCTGGCCTTCATATCTTGAAATTGCTCCATAAACAAGGGTTTTATTTAAGATCACACAGGCATCGTTGATCATATAACGGCTCGCAAAATTATCTGTACCATCCAGAATGATATCGAATTCGGAAATGATGCCGATCGCATTTTTACTTGTGAGCCTTTCATTAAAAACTATAATATTTATTTCCGGGTTCAGCAGTTTTAATATTTCTCCGGCTCTCAATGCTTTTGACAGTCCGATATCATCTGTAGAATATAAAAGCTGGCGATGGAGGTTGCTAAGAGTAACTACATCATGATCGGCGATACCAAGAGTGCCAACGCCGGCTCCGGCCAGGTATTGCAGGGCAGGGCAGCCAAGTCCGCCTGCACCAATAACTAAAACGCGCGCCTGCTTCAATTTCTGCTGGCCGCTTTCGCCAAGTTCTTTTAAGACAACCTGACGACTGTATCTTTCGCTTGTTTCAGTTCTTCCCATTATTTATCCTCCCGAAAAAGGTGGCAGCAGGGCAACTATATTATTATCCGCCAGGATGGTGTTTCTATTGATGACTTTCTTGTCCAGCGCTATCGCATATTTTGAGCCCGCCAATGCCGGATACATCTTTTGCAATTCCAAAATCAGGGAATCCGTATCTGAAATATCCTGAAGCAAAATACCTGAACTACCTGTAATTTCAGCGAGCTGCCCGAAAATTATAACCTGTACCTGCATTCCCTGCTTTTAATTATTAAGTAAAAAGTAATTTCCATCCCGCCATCATTAAAACGATGGCAAGTGTGTTTTTTAATATATTCTGGTTGAATTTAAGCGAACCTAAATAAGATCCGCATAAACCACCTGCAAAGGCAATAGCCACAAAGCTTAGCATATCCGGACTGAATTGAATACCTTTTGTAAGATGGCCTGCCAGTCCGGAGAATGAATTTACGAAAATAAACAGTGCACTTATGGCAGCGGTTTGCTTCTGATCCGTCCATTTAAGTAATAATAACACCGGCGATAAAATTATGCCGCCGCCGATGCCAATTAAGCCGGATAAAAAGCCAATTGAAGAGCCGATAAGCAGTGACAGAAGTAAATTGGTTTTTTTTAATTCCTCCGGCCGGATATTCGAAAAAAATAAAAAACGGATTACCGGGATCATTAAAAGCAGGCCTAATATTTTTTTATAGACGGTGGCATCCATGCTGATTAAGCCACCTGCAAATGCCATCGGGATTGAGGCAAGGGCCAGCGGCAAAAATATATTCCACTTAAAATGTTTACCCCGGTAGAATTGAATGAAGGAAGTAAGGGAAACGAATAGATTCAGTATCAGAGCCGTAGGTTTCATTACATCAGGTGAAACAGAATAGATAGCCATTAACGCCAGATAGCCGCTTGCACCTCCATGCCCAACTGACGAATACAGAAAGGCTACAAGAAATAAAAGGCCGTAAAATATATAAATACTCTCCATTTCTTTAATTCGATGGCAATAGGTGGATTTCCACCATTTCACCTTCACTATACTCTGTCCGGTCTTCATCCAGCAGGATCAGACAGTTTGCTTTTGCAAAAGAACTTAGCCTGAATGATTCCTGTGCGCCTAACTGTCTAACTGAAACTCCGTCATAAAATCCTTTTAAAAAATGGCTTAATCCTGCAGCTTTTTTAAGCGGGGTTTTAGACGGCACATTCAATTGTATCAGATCAGTTTTTTGATTGCTCATCTTACCTAATGCCGGTAATACATATTCGTAAAAACAGCTGAGCACAGATGCGGGATTGCCGGGTAATCCAAAGATGACCTGATCACCTTTTTTACCGAAGTAAAATGGCTTGCCTGGCTTTTGTTTTATTTTATGAAAAATCTGTTCAATGCCATTTATTTCAGCCGCTCTGAGCACAAAATCATAATCACCAACACTTACACCTCCGGTAAGAAGTACAGCATCACTGCTGGCCAGCGCCTGCCTTAAAACCTCTGAAAGTGTTTTTAAATTATCTTTAGCAGTGAATACTTTTATATTGTTGATGTGTATATTTTTTAATGCCGCCAGCAATGCATAGGAATTGGATTCATATACCTGACCATACTCCAGCTGCTGCCCCGGTTGACAAAGTTCATCACCCGTAAGAATGATGCTGATGGCCGGCCTTGGAAATACAAGCACATCACTTATTCCAAGTCCGGCCAAATATCCACATGCTGCAGCAGTAAGCTTGCTGTTCTTTTCAAGAGCCAGTTCTCCTGATCTGATTTCCGTTCCACGTAACCGGATATTAAGTCCTGTTGTTAAATTAGTGTCCCGAACAATCAATTCGCCGGAATCAACTGAAACTTTTTCCTGTATCACTACTGTGTCGGCACCTGGGGGAACCGCAGCACCGGTAAATATGCGGATGGCATTTTGCGGATCTAAGGATAATTGTTTTGCTGATCCTGCAGGAATTACACCTTCGATCTTTAAGCGTTTATGAGTTTGCCATCCTTCAAAATTCAGTGCATACCCATCCATTGATGACTGGTTAAAAGGGGGCAGATCGGTTCTGGAAAATACAACTTCAGCAAGTACCATTCCAGCAGCATCTTTTAAAGGCACTTTAAGAGGAGCGAGGGGAGAT
>CAYHRC010000163.1:0-4211 GCA_964358565.1 uncultured Sphingobacterium sp.
TCTGCTCATGATGGTTTTTTGTCTAATGCAGCCGTAAAACTTCTATTCCCTGCTGAGGCACAGAAAGCAGAAAAAAGCTTAAGAGCATTGGGTTTAAACAAAGCCTGTGATGACTTTATACTCAGCCTTAACCGGGCTGCAGAATTAGCAGTCATTGAAGCGAAGCCAATTTTTATTTCAGCTATCAAGCAAATGAACCTTGAAGATGCTTCATCTATCCTTTTAAGCAAGGAACCTGATGCTGCAACAAAATATTTCCAGCAAATTACAAGTGGTGACCTGCGCTCCGCATTCCGGCCTATAATAGAAACCGCCCTTTCTAAAAAAGATGTTCCCAGGCATTGGACAGAATTAAGTACACGATATAATCAAATTCCATTAGTTACTAAGGTTAATACAGATATCAGTTCATATGCAACACAAAAGGCAATGGAAGGATTGTTCTATGAGATAGCTAAGGAGGAATTGAAGATGAGGCAGAATTCAGACTTACGGAACTCTCCGCTATTAAAGAAAGTTTTCGGGTATGCTGATAATCAAAAAAAGGGAACGATCACTATTAATTGATCAATCCGCGATAGCTCAGAACAAGAAAGCTCTTCTGCGATACGCAGAAGAGCTTTCTTGTATATAAATTATGACTTAAACCAGAAGTCTTACAGGCTCTTCAAGCAAAGCTTTTAATGTCTGCAAAAATGCTGAACCGGTGGCTCCGTCTACAACTCTGTGATCACAGCTCAGAGTAACTTTCATAACATTTCCCGGAACTACCATTCCGTTCTTGACTACAGGAACCTGCTGGATACCACCAACTGCAAGAATACATGCATCAGGCGGATTAATAATAGCTGTAAACTCATCAATTCCAAACATTCCCAAATTCGAAATAGTAAATGTGGAGCCTTCCCAGTCGGATGGCTGCAATTTCTTTGATTTAGCACGCTGTGCAAAATCCTTTACTTCAGCAGAGATATGTGACAGAGATTTGCCATCTGCAAAACGCACTACAGGAACTAATAAGCCATCTTCAACTGCTACAGCAACACCAATGTTAATGTGTTCATTGTAACGTATCTTATCTCCCAGCCATGATGAATTAACATTCGGATGCTGTTTTAATGCTACAGCAACCGCTTTAAGCACTATGTCATTGAATGATATTTTTACCGAAGCAAATTCATTGATCTTTGTACGGGCCTGCATCGCGCTGTCCATGTCAATCGACATAGTCAGGTAGAAATGAGGCGATGTAAACAGGCTTTCAGCAAGGCGTTTAGCTATAACCTTACGCATTTGAGAAACCGGCTTCTCAGTATATTTTTCTTCACCTATAAATTGCGGAATAGTTACTGTAGCTGTTCCCGCAGAAGCTTTTACATCTGCAGCGACTGGAGCCGCTTCAGTGACCTGCTTTGTAGATGGAGTAAATCCCTCGATATCTTTTTTAACGATCCGGCCGCCTTCTGCACTGCCTTTTACCTGCTGAATATCAATTCCTTTGTCTCTGGCTATTTTACGGGCAAGGGGAGAAGCTTTAATACGTGAGTATGAATCGCTTTGCACTTCCTGTTTTGGAGCTGCTGCCGGCTTTTCTTCCTCAGCAGAGGATACCGGTTTTTCCTCAGCAGGCTTAGCTGCAGCCTTATTTTTGGAACCCCCTTTAAGTAATGCCGAAACATCTGTTCCTGCTTTTCCCACGATGGCAATAATATCATTCACCTTAGCTGCCTGGCCTTTTTCAACACCAATATACAATAGCGTACCATCCGCATAACCGTTAACTTCCATGGTCGCTTTATCAGTTTCCACATCAGCAAGCGCATCGTCACTTTTTACCTGGTCGCCAACTTTCTTATGCCATTCGGCGATGACACCTTCAGTCATCGTATCACTCAATAAAGGCATCCGGATAATAGTTGCCCCAAGTGCTTCTGCATCTGCGTCAGTGTCGCCTTCAGATACTGTTTCTTCTGCCTTTTCTGTTTCTTCTATTTTTGCACTGGCAGCAGCTTTTTCAACTGCAGGTTTTTCAGCAGCCGGTTTCTCTTCTTTTTTGTCTTCAGCAACAGGAGCTTGCCCAGCTTCACTTTCTAAAGCAACTTTGTAGTCCTCACCTTCTGCACCAATTACTGCAATAACTGAATCAACCGGGGCTGCTTCACCTTCCTTAGCTCCAATATATAATAGTGTTCCTTCCTGGTAAGATTCAAAATCCATAGTAGCCTTATCTGTTTCCACCTCCGCAAGCAGATCTCCTGAACTTACTTTATCACCAACTTTTTTATGCCATTTAGCGATAACTCCCTCCGTCATCGTATCGCTCATTTTCGGCATTTTCACTACTTCAGCCATGTTATTCCCAGATTAGTGTGTAGATATAAAGTAAATAATTTAGTCGCGGATGTATGGATAATCAGATTGCATATACACATCATTATAAAGTTCCGAAGGATCAGGCCATGGAGATTCCTCAGAAAATTTGACGGATTCATCAACAATCGCTTTTATCTTTTCACTAATCTGTTCAAACCAAACTTCATCTGCATATTTTTTCTCCTCGATGGCTGCTTTAACAACCTCTACCGGATCTTTGGCTTTATATCCTTCAACCTCTTCTTTAGTCCGGTATTTTGCCGGATCAGACATTGAATGTCCCTTGTAGCGATAGGTTCTGATCTCTAAAAATGTAGGGCCTTCATCACGACGAGCTCTTTGAACGGCCTCATCCATGGCATTATGCACAGCCACAGGATCCATCCCATCAACAGGTGCGCAAGGCATATCAAAGCCCAAACCTATCTTATAGATATCGATCATATTCGTGGTACGCACAACGGAAGTACCCATGGCATAACCATTGTTTTCACAAACAAAAATGACAGGCAGCTTCCATAACATGGCCATATTGAAAGTTTCATTCAGAGCACCCTGACGAACTGCTCCATCGCCCATATAACAAACACAAACATTGTCAGTTCCATTATATTTTTCGGCAAATGCGATACCCGCACCTAAAGGGATTTGTCCGCCTACGATACCATGACCTCCAAAAAATTTCTTTTCCTTACTGAACATGTGCATGGAACCACCCTTACCCTTGGAACAGCCGGTTGCTTTACCATATAATTCAGCCATTATTTCATTAGCGCTCATACCCTTTGCCAGTGCATGGGCATGATCCCGGTAAGCGGTGATCATTGAATCTTCAGGTCTCAGCACTGACATAGCTCCCGCCATAACTGCTTCCTGTCCGATATATAAATGACAAAATCCTCTGATCTTTTGTTGCCCGTAAAGTTGTCCGGCTTTTTCTTCGAATTTCCGCATTAAAAGCATTGATTCGTACCATTGAAGATAAGTGTCTCTGGTTATTTCTATTGAACTCATTCCTACTCGTATCTGTTAAGCTTATTTTACCTTTTTACAAGGGAGGACAAATCTAACCATATCTTCCTAAAAAAAGAATAGCAAGGTGTTTTGTTTACACCAAATGGCAATTATCTCCCTGAGAAATAAGAGCAATTGGAAATTTTGTGTTTGTTTTTTAAAGAAATACTCTTAATATTGTAACATACTGGAATATATCCAGTATAAAGACGTTGATAGTCTTGTTGTTTTAACTATAAACGGGGGAAAATGGGGAAAAAAATAATTGTAGCATTGCTACTTATGATTTCTTTTGTGTCTGTTCGGGCACAAACCAGTAATAAAGATCAGGCACAAATAAAGATTGAGGATCCGGATAATCTGGCTACAGAATACTTTTCACAGATCATGGGTGTTGCACTTTCTGCCACCTCAAACCTAAAACTTTACCAATTTGTTTATGACTGGATCGGGACTCCATACAGTTTGGGCGGTGGTACAAAAAAAGGAATAGATTGTTCACGTTTTGCCTTCGAATTATACAATAAGGTATTCAGTACTGTTATTGGAAATAATTCCCGGAATATATTCAGTATGGTAAATCCTGTGAATAAAGAGGAGTTAAGAGAAGGTGATCTGGTATTTTTCAAGATTGGCAGCCGCTCAATTACGCATATGGGTGTTTATATGGGTAATAATAAATTCGCTCATGCGTCCACAAGTAAGGGTGTTATGATCAGCGATCTTGATGAAGCTTACTGGAGAAGATATTATTATAAAGGCGGCCGTTTACTTGCCTCTTTAAGAGATTAAATTTGTTTACTCATTAGATGACTCAATTCATC
>CAYHRC010000163.1:4311-6529 GCA_964358565.1 uncultured Sphingobacterium sp.
TACTTGCCTCTTTAAGAGATTAAATTTGTTTACTCATTAGATGACTCAATTCATCTGATGTTAATCGAACTAAACTAAAAAAAGCACCGTACTAAAAAAAGTACGGTGCTTTTCGTTATTTGGCCTGATCTGTTGTATTTCTGACTAATCCTATTCCCGTAAAGAAAAATATGATCCCTAAAACCCCAAATACAATTAATGACTTTGGGCCTTCAGAGTTTTGCACGAACCCTACAGCTGCATAAATCAAACCTATTATCCCTAATACGGTTAAAATTGTCCCGAAAGTTCTTTTTAAATTCATAATATATCGTTTAGACTAGCCTTTACAAATTACCTGCCATGAACCGGCAGCCTTTGGTCAGGAAAATGTTTAGAACACTAATTGGATCCCCGGGGGGAAGAGATTTTTTAATACCTTCCATGCAAAGCACCTCTTTATGCGCTATTTATCAAACTACAATATTCTCAACGGATAGCATTACCAGAAGGAAACCCCAGCCCGATAAGCAATACGTTAAAACAGTCAACAAGAAAATCAATAAAATACCTGATCTCTGATACAGGGACTTATTATTTTAATTCTCAAATCCGAATTAATGATTATCTTCCATAAAAAAAACAGATCATGTATTCAACCTATATTATTGTTTTTATAGCCATTGTTATTCTCTTTAGTTCATTTGTAACTGTAAAGCAGGGTACTATAGGAGTTATAACTGTATTTGGTAAATACCGCCGCCTGCTAACTCCGGGGCTGAACTTTAAAATTCCGCTTATTGAAGTCGTTCATTCCAGGGTATCGATCCAGAACCGTTCTGTGGAACTTGAATTTCAGGCCGTAACGATCGATCAGGCAAATGTTTATTTTAAAGCTATGGTGCTTTATTCAGTGTATAATCCTGACGAAGAGACAATTAAAAATGTGGCCTTTAAATTCATCAATGAGCAAAATCTTATGCAGGCCCTTATTCGCACTATTGAAGGTACTATACGGTCATTTGTTGCAAGCAAAAAACAATCTGAAGTATTAAGCCTTCGTAAAGACATTGTCGAACATGTTAAGGAACAGATCGATACCGTTTTAGAAAGCTGGGGTTATCATTTACAGGATCTACAGATTAATGATATAACATTTGATGAGGTTATCCTCACCTCTATGAGCCGTGTGGTAGCTTCCAACAACCTGAAGGCTGCTGCTGAAAATGAGGGACAAGCCTTATTGATCACTAAGACCAAAGCGGCAGAAGCAGATGGTAATGCTATCAAGATCGCAGCTAATGCTGAACGTGAGGCTGCGCAGTTACGCGGACAAGGAATTGCCCTGTTTCGTGAAGAGGTAGCCAAAGGAATGACCCATGCGGCTAAGGAAATGCAAACAGCTGATCTCGATACCTCTGTAATTTTATTTACCATGTGGACAGAAGCCATTAAACATTTTGCTGAGAACGGAAAAGGCAATGTGATATTTTTAGATGGTTCGGCTGATGGAATGAAACGAACCATGGAGCAAATGATGAGCATCAATATCATGGAAACCCAGGATAAGAAGAAGTCTTAATTACCCTGGTATTTTAAGCTCATTCTGGCAACCCGTTCTTCAAGGGTTTCAGTAATCAGCTTTTCGCGACTCAGACCGTCAACTAAAATCGGGAAAGCAAAAGGAGTTGGCCGTTCACTTTCGGTAATAACAACTTTTAACTTCCGGATCCGCTGTAAAGCTGCACGCAGTCTGAATTCTTCGAAGGGATAAAAGAATAAGTGATATCCATCCCGGGAGGTAAATTTTTCAATCAGGAATTCCGAAATATTCCTCTATAGAGCCCAGATATCCTCCGGTTAAAAATTTGATACGGATATTTACATCCCCCACTATTGTACCCATGCTCAGACGGTGATGCATGGCAACCCTGCGGCTATTCACTTTAAATAATAGCGAAAGTTTTTCCGCTGCCTGTTGGCGCGTTTAGAAGTCCAGAATACCCTTCCAAAAAAGCAGTTTCCATTTCTTTTTGAAATGGGAACTGCTGCCACTGTTTAATGGCATACCAATCGGAGATAACTTTCTGGCCCTGGGTCATTCGAATTTAAAAAAGCTTTCCGGACGGCAGCGGCATTAAATGGCAGATCCGCTTTTAACAAATAGTTTAAACAACAAACCCGGCCTGTGCCGGGTTTGTTGTTATTTTTTGATCTGTAAATAATCGGCCAGAATCAT
>CAYHRC010000164.1:0-6490 GCA_964358565.1 uncultured Sphingobacterium sp.
TTTTCCATCAAAAGATTGCTTACCTGCGGTGCACTGGTCAAATCCAATAATATAAGCTTCTTTTAAGTTACTTTCATCGCATGGGTTTTTAGCTTTTTTACAACTATAAGCTGTGAGTACAATAATTGCAAATACGAATAAATAAATAGTTGACTTTTCCATAACAGTATCATTAGTATTCAATTAGAATTGTTTATTTCAACTTTCGGCAAAATCGGGTTTAACCTTCCTGAGAATTATTAAATCTATACGAAAGTTAAAGAGAAAACGTTACACCCCGTAAAAAGGAATATAATTCCTTTGCTGGAACGGGTTTGCAGCCCGTATAAATATCATTAAATAAGAATTTGGCAAGAGGTCGTTAATGATTAAATCTAAAAAACAAAATTGATATTTTCAAGATAGTTAGTGTATCATTCTTTCGCTTTTGCAATCACATATATCTAATTTAGCTTTGATGCCTTTGCGAAATCTTTCATGTTCATAGCGGTTTCCTGTCTGAAAATCAGAAAAAACCTTTAATCATTTTTAGATTAAACCCTGGTTTTTATACCCAATCAGAAAATGGTCTAAAAAAGGGGTTTTGTTAGGGTCTTCTTCGGCTCTTGTTCGGCTAAAACCGCATTTTTGACACATTCAGGCCAATAATAGCCTAACAAGAAGCGAACAAGAACCCTACATGGTACCTGTGATGTATCACCGATAATATTTTGTCGCCCAATTCTGAAATCTACAAGCATCCAATCAATAATTTCCCTTAGTAATTAAATCAGGCCTTCTAAGAGGAGTTCTATAGTGGCACGGTAGTTTAATCTGGCATCGCAAGGCGAAAAAACCGCATTATTTTAACCTGATTGTTGTTACCGGGGTATTTAGCGAATGCCCGCTTCGATATTCGAAGGTATGTACCTGCTGAAGTTTCTGAGTATTTCCAGGACCAGAAAACCGGTGACAAGTATCCCTTTCAAATCCCGCTTAATTGATAAAGCTTAAAGCTGGCTTAGTGTATTTTTTAACCGGAAAAGGAAGCGATTTACCCAAATACCGGATCGCTAAATACTTAAAAAGTATAGTAAGGTGAGATCATCAGATAAACAATAACCCCGGTAAGGGTAACATATAGCCAGATCGGGTAGGTCCAGCGTACCAGTTTTTTATGTTGTTCTACCTTCATTTGCAAGCCCTTCTGAAAACTGAATAACACTAAGGGCAATACGACCGCAGCCAGAATAATATGAGTGATCAGGATCAGATAATAAACCGTCCTGATGGCACCTTCGCCCCCATAAGTTGTCTTTATACCTGTTGCATGGAAAATAATGTATGATACCAGGAAAAGTGAGGAAAGAATAAAAGTTAGAATATTAAGCTTTTTATGGGTCCGGATATCTTTCCGTTTAATGAAGTAAAGAGATAGCAGCAAAAGGATACTGCATGTACCGTTAATGATGGCATTCAAGCGCGGGAGAAAAAACACCCATGATGGAATGGTACTTTTATCTGGAAAAACATTGAAAAATTTGCTTTGCAGGATTATAACTACAAGCAGAACAAAAATTGATACTCCTGTTATAAGTCTGGAAGTGAATTTATTGTCCATGATCTGTGAATTTAAAAACGAACATTAAAATGAAACCATCATGAGCATTCCGTTCACAAACAGTAATGAATATGCTCATGATAGCTTCATAACCTTTAAAAAACAATTATATTCTAATGAAACCATCATGAGCATTCCGCTCACAACAGTAATGAATATGCTCATGATAGCTTCATAACCTTAAAAAAACAATTATATTCTGATGAAAAAATAAGATTAACGGTCCTTTACGCTGCGCAGCTCCTCAGTAATCAATACTTTGATCTCATCAATAAGCATTTGGATCTGTTCATTGCCCCCTGTAGAATCATAATAGCCCCGGATACGTTTTTGCGGATCCACCAGAATAAGCATGGGACTATGTATAAAATTCACTTTCTGAGTGGTATCCCTCAGGGCATCTACCATAAAATCTTTCCTGGCGATGGAATAGATAAGCTCCTTATCACCCGTTAAGAAATCCCATTTTGTATTTTGAGCTATCAGTGGCCGGCTATATCCGGACAGAACAGCCGGAGTATCATATTCGGGATCCACACTGATCGAGATAAAACGCATCAGCCGGTTTTTGTTATAGAAGGCAGCAACCCGGGCCATTTCTTTATTCATATTTGAACAAAAGGAAGGGCATCGGGAATAAAAGAAATTTACAACTGTTATCTGGTTACTGTCGGCGGGAAAGCTGACCGTATCTTCATCCTGATCAACAAGTTTAAAATCCCTTATTTCATGATAAATGGTATCAGGAATCTGTTTCCCAAATCTTGTATGAAAAGTTGAGGCAACTTTCTTCTGTCCAAAGATCGGAAGAGGCCTGTAGCGGTTCTTTCCCTTTTCCTTAAGTAAATAATACAGTGTCGTTGGTACTGCCAATAAGATCAGCAGAACTAATATTTTCTTAACAGGAAAAGAGGGTAAACTCATTAATTCATTTGAAGGTATAGCCAGGAACCCTCAGTAAGAAGTAAAATAATGAAATAAACGATGAAGACTAATGCAACGGTTATACCGGTTTTTAAAGCGAATGCCTCAAACTTCAGGTGCATGAAATATGCAACTATATAAAATGCTTTTACGAGTGTCAGACTAACATATGCAAAGTTTCCAATGCCATGGCCTATTATACCCTTAGGAAGCAAATAAAGTGCAATAAAAAATTCAAGAGCTGTAATACCTAACAGATAAAAGAAAACCCGCCAGATCTTTTTTTTGGTCATTCCTTCATGCTCGATGGCATGCTCAGCATGTGTGTGTTCTACAGACATTGTATATCGATTATCAGAATTTAAACTAAATAGAAAAATGTAAATACGAATACCCAAACCAGGTCTACGAAGTGCCAGTACAGACCCACTTTTTCAACCATGAGGTAGCTGCCGCGTTTTTCAAAAACATTAGTAAGCACCATAATAAGAATGATAATGTTTATTAATACCCCGGTAAACACGTGGAAGCCGTGAAAGCCTGTTATCGTAAAGAATAAATTCGCAAATTGCAGAGCCCCTACACTATCAACACCAGTATAAGCCGCTGGAAAGCTACCCCACCAATAACCTTCATGGTGAAGGTGAGACCATTCTAATGCCTGACATCCAAGGAACATAAGTCCGCCGATTATTGTACCTACCATCCACACTACCACTTCCTTCTTGGAATGCCTGTGGCCAGCTTCAACCGCAAGAACCATTGTAACAGAACTCATGATCAGAATGAATGTCATTAAACCTACAAACACCAGCGGAAAACCATGATCGGCAATACCAGGGATTGACTGAAATACATGATCAGGATCAGGCCAGCTTATTTTACTGAACCGCTGGGCTCCATAATAAATAAGAAATGCAGAGAAGGTGAAAGCATCTGATAAGAGGAAAAACCACATCATCAGTTTTCCATATTCTACACCAAAAGGCGATTTTCCGCCGCTCCAGGCGCCAGTTTTGATTTCATCAAGCTTTGATACAGTTGTGTTCATTTAAACGGTGTATGTTGATTTATTATTGATTCAAAAGTAAGAAAACATATAGATAAATCCATAGGATATCTATAAAATGCCAAAAAATGGAGGTAATCTCCAGCCGGAATAAATTATGTACCTGTGGTATGTTTTTAATTTTCCCAAGCAAAGTATAAGCTAACATAAATAAGCCTGCCAGAATGTGTAATAAATGCGCACCGGTAAATACATAAATAAAGGATTGAGAGGCATTGTAATTCACAAAATAAGCACCCGAATTATATAAAACCACCCATGCCCTGTATTGACTAAAGAAAAAAGCAATACCAAGCAGAATGGTTAAAATGGTAAATAATTTCTGCTTATCAAACTGCAGCTTTTTAGCTGACAGGTAAGCCATGTGCATCGTAAGACTACTGATTATGATAATTACTGTACTGTATATAAAAGCTTTAGGGAGAAGTACTTTTATGCCGCGATCAGCATTACCCTCCGTATATACAATAAAGCCACTGGTTAATGCAGCGAACATCATGAACGAGGCAATTACAAACAGCCACATCAGAAATTTTTTCGCTTTTAAATTTTGTTTATCCTCAACAGGTAAATTTTTCATCAGTTAAAGTTTTTTTGTAAATCGTAAGCTCCTGCATGATCCATATCTATTTGGCAATAAAATCAAACAATAGGGTTAACTGCAGGATCGGCAGATAAAAAAAGGAAGTATACATCAGTTTTCTTGCTGATGGCACATCACACTTAATATATAACTGAACGGCCTGCCAGGTAAAATACAAGCCAGATATTAAGGCGACCAGAGCATAGATACTTCCTCCAAACGCTTGCCCGCCGGGTACTAAAAAAACAGTAGGCATCAAACTAACCGGTATCAGAATAAGGGTCGATAACAAGGTGATTAATGCACTCGTTTTGTCCTGTTTTGTTGTAGGCAGTAATCTGAACCCTGCCCTTTTATAATCTTCATCCAGTACCCAGGCAATGGCCCAAAAATGAGGGAATTGCCATACAAATTGTATTAAGAAAAGGATGATAGGTATCCATGAAATACGTGGTTCATTAAATGCAGCAAAATATCCGATGAGCGGCGGAAAAGCGCCGGGAATTGCACCGATAAAAACCGCAATCGGCGATTTTCTTTTCATTGGAGTATATGCAAATGCATAAAGAAAAAGCGAAAAAACAGACAGTACACCTGTAGGAAAATTCAGCTTTACCAGCATGAGAGTACCTGTAAGACCCATAACCAGACTTAAAACGAGGGCCTGCCCAGTAGACATCTTACCGGCAGGTATAGGCCTGTTCATCGTACGCTTCATTAATTTATCAAGGTCTTTCTCAATAATTTCATTAAAGCCATTTGCCGCACCGGTTACAAAGAAACCACCAATGGTAAGGATCATCCAGTTTACCCAGTTAATGTCCCCCTGCTGCCTGCTGCCCATCAGAAAACAGATCGATGCCGAAAAAACTACGGTAAGTGTTAGTCTTAACTTGATTAATTTATTAAAATCTGATATGAAGTTGCTCACATTACGTTCTTTCAAAAAATTCTGCTATCCCCCGGGTAATTAACAACAATTATACTTAGCCAATTTGCCACCGGTCCGTATAAAAAGAAAAAGAGTCTTTTGCCGAACTCTTCTCGCCGGAAGGCTACATTTCTATCGATAAAAGCCCTTCCGGGCCGTTTGCAGAAGCATAAATAAAATATCATGTCTGGCTTTTTGATGTCTGCCAGACATGATATCGTGATCCTTCTGTTTAAATTTCTTCAGTGGTATGTCGTTCTGATGCATTCTGCATTTCCCATTCATGCTGGATACGTTCTGCTTCAGGATTATCTTCAAAATCATGCTGAAGATTTGAACTCATTGTTTGAGAGAAAGGTATAGTTTGAGGAATAAAGTCTGTATGGTGCCCCGGCTTACTGTAATCGTAAGGCCAGCGATATACTGTTGGAATTTCACCAGGCCAGTTTCCATGTAAATGCTTAACTGGAGTTGTCCATTCAAGAGTATTTGATTCCCATGGG
Organism: uncultured Sphingobacterium sp.; assembly: GCA_964358565.1. Lineage (GTDB taxonomy): Bacteria > Bacteroidota > Bacteroidia > Sphingobacteriales > Sphingobacteriaceae > Daejeonella. Next base: position 5,611 of record CAYHRC010000164.1, read on the forward strand.
TTCTGACTTGCCTTTTTACCATAAAACATGGAGTAAAAGAAATTCCAGAGAAACGCCACCTGGGCCAGAGCTGAAATGATTGCAGCCCATGTGATAAACACATTCACTGTTAACCACTCCTGCATAAATGCAAACTCTGTAAATGCATAGTAACGACGGGGAACTCCGTCAATGCCCATAAAGTGCATCGGGAAGAATACAAGGTAAGCCCCTATAAATGTAAGCCAGAAGTGTAAATAAGCTAATCTCTCATTCATTAAACGGCCGAACATTTTAGGATACCAGTGATACACCCCGCAAAGCATTCCAAATATTGCGGCACAACCCATAACCAGGTGAAAGTGAGCAACAACAAAATAAGTATCATGAAGATTGATGTCAAGAGCAGCATTTCCAAGGAAAAGACCGGTTAAACCACCAGAGATAAAGAATGATACAAGTCCTATTGCGAACATCATCGCAGGAGTAAATCTTAAATTACCGCGCCACAGTGTAGCCAGATAATTAAATGTTTTTACCGCTGATGGAACCGCAATAATCAGTGTCGTAATCATAAATACACCACCAAGAAAAGGGTTCATTCCTGTAACGAACATATGGTGTCCCCATACAATGAACGATAATGTGGTAATACCAATTAAGGAGTAAACCATCGCATGATAACCGAAAATTGGCTTCCGTGAGTTGGTGGCAATTACCTCAGAGGTTATACCTAATGCAGGCATAATTACGATGTATACTTCCGGGTGACCCAGGAACCAGAACAGGTGCTGCCATAAAACAGGGCTACCACCCTGATTGGGTAATATTTGACCGGCAACTACGATATCTGATAAATAGAAACTTGTTCCAAAGCTACGATCGAAAATTAACAGCACAA
>CAYHRC010000165.1:0-6459 GCA_964358565.1 uncultured Sphingobacterium sp.
GGAAATCTGCGCTTTGCACTTAATTCTTCAACAGGTAGAAACAGGGTAAGCAATGCCACGATAGAAGGTACACCCGCTTATGAAGCTGGCATTGACATCGGTGATTATATCCTAAAAATAGGAAATGAAAATTTAAGCGGAAAGGTTGATCCGGATAGTATCATTAGCCAATATAAGCCTGGTCAAAGTGTTGAAATCACTTTCGAACATAAGAGTATAATAAAAACTGCAGTTTTAAAGTTCCAGGAAAATATGACCTTGCAGGTTGTTCCTGCAAAAAATGTTACGGCTCAACAGACCCGCTTCAGAAACGAGTGGTTGTCTTCTAAAATAAAATAAACCGCCATCCGATGACTCTTACTTAACAATTATGGCTCAATTCATCGGATGAGTATCCCGCACATGCGGGACTTTAAAAAACAAATTATTCTCTAATGAAACCTGCATGAGCTTACCGCTCACACAACGAAATGAATAAGCTCATGCAAGCTTCATCACCGATAAAAAGCAAACTATATACTAATGAAAAAAATACAAGCCGTTTTTATTTCAATTCTATTCCTTTCCTCATGTGCCGTTCAGAGACCTGAACAGTTAATTAACCACGAAGATGTCTGGCGGATCATAAAGACACTTTCTGCAGATGATATGGAGGGCCGCAGCACCTTTACGGCCGGAATTGACAGAGCAGCTCAATTCATAGAAAATGAATTTAAGAAGATTGGTTTACAGCCTCTTGAAGGAGAAAATGATTTCCGGCAGGAATTCACCGTGGCCCGCATCAGAGTCGGTTCTGCAAAAGTTATTATCAATGGCAAAGAAATCGATCCGGAAAAGATACTGGTAGTATCGGATAAATCCGTTTTAAATTTGAGTAATACTTCAGGCACCGAAGTTTTGCGCATTGGGACAGGTGAACATTTCATTCAGAAATACCGGGAGATAAGCGCTATGAAATCACCCGTTCTTGTGCTTGTCGATGCAGAACATGCTGCGGTCTTTAAACGTGTGAGAGATAACAGCAATAGAGGCCGTATAGTACAGAATATAAGTCAGAATGGAGGAGCCGTATTCATTCTTGGGGAAAGTGAGGCATCAGAATTTACTGTCAGCGCAGCTAATGAAATCGAGAATTTACCCCTGTTCAATGTCGCTGGTATGATTCCTGGTAAATCAAAACAAAAAGAGCTGGTTGTTTTTTCCTCACATTACGATCATCTCGGCATCATTGAACCCCTGGAAGGAGATTCAATCGCCAATGGCGCCGACGACGATGCTTCCGGAACAACTGCCGTAATATCGTTAGCTAAGTATTATAAAAAACTAAATAATAATGAGCGGACCCTTGTTTTTGTTGCTTTTACTGGAGAAGAAGTTGGTGGTTTTGGTGCAAGACACTTTTCATCAAAATTAAATCCTGATGATGTTATAGCTATGTTTAATATAGAAATGATAGGGAAAAATTCAAAGTTCGGTCAAAATTCGGCTTTTATAACCGGGTATGAGAAATCTGATTTTGGACAAATACTTCAAAAGAACTTAGAAGGAACTGATTTTAAGTTTCATCCGGATCCTTATCCTTCACAAAACCTCTTTTATCGGAGTGATAATGCTACACTGGCTGCATTAGGCGTTCCGGCACATACCATTTCAACCGATCAGATAGATACGGATAAATTTTACCATACTGTTAATGATGAATTTGAAACCCTGGATGTGAATAATATCCGTTCAACTATAAACGCAATCGCCTTAAGTGCAAGGAGCATCGTTGCAGGAACAGATACGCCTAAACGGATCCCTAAATTAAGCAGTTCAGGACCTGACCGTTAAAGCCATCAGAGCATTTTCCTCATCACATAATCATTTAAGACAAACTGATGATAGTGGATATCTACAGTTTGATAGATCTCAAAGCCAGATCTTTGATAAAATCCTTGTGCAGGGTTGCCGCGGTTTACGTTAAGCTCAAGTATCTTACAATTTCTCGCTTCGGCGATTGAAGACATGTGATCAATTAGCTTTTTTCCGGTTCCTTTTCCCTGTTCTGATGGCAGAACATAGAGCTTATGGATTCTAAGAAGAGGAATTTCAGCATCGATTAAAGAGTATCCGGCGAAAGCCACAGGTAGATTATCTCTTTCTGCGAGGAGAAATTCAATTCCTTCATCCATTTGTTCCTGTAACACATCTTCAGAATACATATTCTCAAGCATAAAGCTAATTTGCTCATCGGAGATGATGTTACGATAAGTTGGCCACCATATTTCCTGAGCAAGTTTATGGATCACGGGAATGTCCTTTGGTAATGCTTTTCTGATGTTCATACTAATACTTTCTGCTATAAAAATATAGGGCTGATCAAAAGTAAGAGAGTAAAAGCCATCCTTTTCTGTTTTCAGAACATGATTGGCTTCCGGAATCAAACCGCTTGTATTAAGATTATTTACATCATGAAGCAAATGGACCTGTTCTCCGGCAGGCTGCCATTTACTAAATCCGGAACGTACGGGAAATATTTTTTTGTCCTCAATAAAGACAACAAGGTCTATATCATTTACAAAGAGAGCATAGTCTTTCAATGCAAATTTATTGGTGATAATATTTACTGCGGGATACTTTTCGCCCACGAGGTATTTAAGAGCATCTTCAAGGGGGTCAGTATCTGTTAGGATGATGCGTGTATTTTCCTGACCATTAAAATTTGGATCATGGGTGATAACAGCATCTATTTTAAAAGCAAGTGAATCGGCTAATTCATATATATCTTCTGATACAATGACCGTAGGGCTCCATTCCAGGATCTGTCCCAGGTGTTCGCTCTCAAAACCATCAAGGTTCATGATCAGCAAGGCGGGTTCCTGTTTTTCCCGTACAATATGATGTGAAGACATACAGTAAAAATAGGAAAGGCTTTGAAATGTTTGTTTTTAATAGATCTTTTTATAAAAATCTTTAAAGGCCTGTGCCGGATCATCAGCCAGATTTACAGCCGAAGAAACAGCGATTCCAGCGATTCCGGTATTCATTAGGGCTTCTGTATCTTCAATATTAATTCCGCCAACAGCTAAAAGTGGTATACTGATCCCGAGCTCCTGCATCTTTTGAATGATCTCCTTATAGCCATTTATGCCCAGCAGAGAATAATTATTAGGTTTGGTTTGGGTAACAGAAAATGGTCCGCAGCCAATATAATCCACGGATGCGGAGGCGTAGATCCTTTGAATTTCTTCTATTGAAGTTGCAGATGCGCCAAGAGTTTTTTCATCTGTGATAATTTCCCGGACTTTTTGATAATCAGCATTCAAGTCTTCGAGGTGAACGCCATGAGCATCAACCCTGGAGAGTAAATGATAATGGTCAGTCAGGATTAATGTTGCTCCCCAGTCATCACAGATTGAAGCAACCTGATGCAGTTCTTCAATAAGTTCTTTATCGTTTTTTGTAAAACAGCGGTACTGTATCCAGTTTGCTCCGGCTTTACAGGCTATTTCTGTTTGTTGAATATGACTCCGATGTGGCAGATCCTGGGTCAGGTAATGAAGTTTTGAGATATATTTTTTCAAAATAATATTTTTAAAATTTCAGGCTGAGCGAAAGTAAGAAATTTCGCGGAGCCTGTGGATAATAGTAGTTCTCAGTGGTAAATGCCCCACCATACAAATAACTGAATGTATATCCGTTCGCTTCATATAATTCAGAAAACACATTATTAAGCAAAAAGGTCAATCCGATATTTTTCAATCCTTTAAAGGAAGTGTTATAAGCCAGGCGCAGGTCGTTTACAAAGAATGCATCTAATTTACGCTCTGAATTTGAAGTATTATCAAGGTACTGGTCACTCACATACTTGCTTAATAAAGCTATTTCAGCCTTTTTGAACGGATGAAAGCTCAGTTCGCTGGATCCTACAAATTTCGGAGAAAAAGCCTGTTCGACATCGTTGTGCTCGCTTACCAGCTGGCCTCCATTATCGTAATCATCAATGAATTCAGTGAAATTTTTGATCTTATTACTGCTTAGTGCTGCTGTTAAGCCCCATGATAAGGCGCTGTTTATCTGTGATTTACCGTCAAGTTCAAGTCCGTAACGGTAACTGTCTTTAACATTCTGACGGATGTACTCACCTACATCGTTCACTTTCCCGGTTAGCACCAGCTGATCTTTGTAGAACATTGCATAACTATTTATCCCTGCAGTAAAGTTATTTCCCCTGATGCGGTAACCTGCCTCAATGTCTAAAAGGTTTTCGGAAGAAGGGCGGTTTGCTGGTGTTGAATTTACATAATCATCCCGGTTAGGTTCCTTATTGGCCACTGCGATGGATGCGTAGACATTGTTTTGCGGATCCAGGTGATAGCTTAAACCCAACTTAGGATTGAAGAAATTCAGCTGATCCTCCTGATTTAATGCAATCCTGTTCTTATCTGTACCTCTGATGGTATAATTAATACCTCTATACTGAAGGTCTGCAAATAAATTCAGCTTGCCCAGTTCAAATTCGGCCTTAGCGTAAGCATTAAAATCGGTTTTAAAACCATTGCCCTGGTAGTAATGCCCATTACTGTTTCCTACAGGGATGAACTTCCCTCTGATCACTTCGCCAAAATGGTCGCCATTATATTCATTATATGCTCCACCGAATGTGAAATTAAGAGCAGCCGTATGAACATAGTTAAGAGAATAGGTTAAGCCGTAAAAATTATTGTCAAGCCAGCGCCGGCGGACAAGGTCGCTTTTAGTTATCGTAGTGCCGCCGATGGTAAAAGGGTCAATTCCGTATTTTGAGAGCGTTTCCCCCTCTTTAAATTCTTCATAATAACCGCGGCCATATGTATAATGCAAGGCTCCGTTTGCAGTAAGCTGAGGTGAAAATGAGTGAGAATACAGCAGCTGATAATGATCCTGGGTATAATTATCCGTCTGATCATCATATGTAAAACCATTGAATGTTCGGTTTGATTCGAGTAAGTTTTCAGGTACGCCATTCCATGCCTGGTAGGTTTTCTCTGTTCCTGAAAACACATTGGCACGAAGCAGGTCGTTTTTGCCGTAATATGCCCCGCTCAAAAAATAAGATTTTAACATCGATGAACCGCGGTCAATATATCCGTCTGATTTAATGCGGGATAAGCGCCCGTCGAAACTGAATTTATTATTGATCAGTCCTGTTCCGGCACTTACGGTGTTTTTTACCGTTTCATACGATCCAACAGTATTATTAAGCTCTGCATATGCCGAATCGCGGCGTGTTGTTGTTTGAATATTCAAGCTTCCGCCAAAAGCACCCGCACCATTGGTAGATGTTCCTACACCGCGCTGGATCTGGATATTATCAACGGATGATGCAAAATCAGGAAGATTAACCCAAAATGTTCCCTGGCTCTCAGTATCATTATAGGGAATTCCATTGATTGTAACATTCAAACGGGTTGGATCGCTTCCGCGGATGCGTATCCCGGTATAACCTATCCCATTGCCTGCATCAGAATTTACCACCACTGAAGGCGTTTGGTTTAAAAGAAATGGCAGATCCCGACCCAGGTTATTCTTTTCAAGCTCCGCTTTGTTCAGGCTACTGTATGTGGTAGCAGAATTTTCGGAAGCACGGGTCGCTCTAACTAAAACTTCATCTGCCAATAAAGTATTGGTGTTCATCTGAAAATTCAGAATTGAGTTGGCATTAAGTTGAATGTGCTGTTCAATTGTCTGGTAGCCCAGGTAAGTAATATGAAGGGTATAGCTTCCTTCTTTTAAATTTTTTAAAGTGTAATTTCCCGATGCGTCGGATTGAGTAGAAATGTAGGAACCTGCCAAACTGATTCCGGCTCCGCTAAGAGATTTCCCTGAATTTGTTTCTGTGATCTTTCCGCTGATAGAAAATTGGGCTGAAGCCATAAAAGGCATCAGGATCGCCGCAGTGATGATAAAAAAGTTTTTCACTTTGATTTTTTAAATAGTTAAACATGCTGTATAATGGGGTTATATGCAGCTCTTAACTTGTACCTCCCTCCGCCGGCATTATCCGGATCAGGTGCTCTCAGGTGTTATGAGTTCAGAGTTATGAGTATTCTGGGACAACTTATAACTTATAACGTAAAACTTACAACGTACAACTCCTTCGATGGGTATGTTCTCAGCCTGTTTTTATGTTTGATTTCGCAAAACAAGGCACCCCTGTTGATGGGCAAATATAGTAATTATGGGAAAGTAAAACTGTTAGAAAAAAAATTGAGTATGTATTAAGAAGTTAAGTGTACTAGATCGTGATAAATAGCTCTTTGGCAGAGGAATAGATTAGTGTATTAAACGCATTCCTCGCCTTGCAAGTCTTTCTTTTCATACTCAGAATAAAAAACCTGAATCCATAAAAATATAATAAATTACATATCATTTTTCAAAAACCGTACTTTTGCCCCTTCAAGAGAATTTTATGCTCAGAACACATACTTGCGGGGA
>CAYHRC010000166.1:0-3564 GCA_964358565.1 uncultured Sphingobacterium sp.
TCCGGCAGGTGACCTTCGTGAGCCTTTTGCAGGAAAATCCCGTGCGGATATCATTGTGGTGACTAAAACGCCAGGGTTTCCCGATCAGGCGGAACGACAAAAGATCATAACAAAGATAAACCCGGAAGGGCGGCAGCAAATCTTTTTTTCATACCTGAAATATGGAAGTTTAAGGCCATTAACTGAAAGGGATCCTGACCGTGAACTAAACACTATAAAGGATTCAAGTAAAATTATTTTATTAACGGGCATTGCTAATGCGGCGCCTTTGCTTTCGGAACTGCAAAGGCATACCCGGCATATTGAACATCAGAAGTACCCCGATCATCATAACTTCAGCAAGAAAAATATCAGTAAACTTGTACAGTCATTTGATGCATCGGATGCAGATGATAAATTGATCATTACCACGGAGAAAGATGCTCAGCGGCTCAGATCAAATTCGATAAAAGAACTTTTAAAAGATTTACCGGTTTACTATTTGCCGGTTGAAGCGGAAATATACGATCCCGAAAGGGCTCTCTTTAATGAACTGGTAGAAAGATATGCAGCAGGACCTACAATTAACAACTGAATATATAAAGCGTAAAATAAATGATTTTGAACCGGAGATAGGGATCATTTTAGGAACAGGTCTCGGTGGTTTGGTGGATGATATCGAAGTACAGTATAAATTAATGTATTCGAATATTCCAAATTTTCCAATCTCGACACTCGAATTTCATTCCGGCAAGCTGATTTTCGGGACTTTGAGCGGAAAGCGGGTGGTAGCCATGCAGGGCCGTTTGCATTATTATGAAGGTTATGATTTGAAGCAGATCACCCTTCCCGTAAGGGTAATGAAGTTGCTTGGGATCAATAAATTATTTGTCTCCAATGCGAGTGGTGCGCTTAACCCCGATTTCAGAAGGGGTGATCTTATGATCATTGAAGATCATATCAATATGCAGGGCGATAATCCTTTGCGCGGAAGAAATTCAGAGGTGCTTGGCCCCCGCTTTCCCGATATGAGTGAACCTTATAACAAGCAAATGATCACTCTGGGCATGAAAATAGCAAAGCAGAATAATATTACCTGCCATACAGGGGTATATATTTCAGTTAATGGCCCAAATCTTGAAACAAGGGCTGAATACAGGTTTCTCAGAACTATAGGGGGCGATGCGGTTGGTATGAGTACAGTACCCGAGGTCATTGTTGCTAATCATATGTCACTGCCCGTTTTCGCAATTTCAGTGCTCACGGATGAAGGCTTTCCGGATACGCTGAAAGCTGTTTCATTAGAAGAGATCATTAAAATAGCGGAAGAGGCAGAACCTAAAATGACGAAAATTTTAAAACAACTCATCCTGGAAATTAAATGATAAAGCGTTTTGTGTTTGGTTTCTTTTGCTTGCTGCATATACTTGTTTCAGATGTATTTGCTCAAAGACCGATCGGTGCTGAAGGCAGGCAGGGAGGGCCCCCGGGCGCTGCGCTTGATTCATTACGCGAGAAGGAAGAGGCCGTAATTGATTCTGTAGTCTATACATCAAAGTACATCCGCTATACCAACCTTCGTTTACTGAGAGAAGGAACGCAAACGCTTGCCCTGGACACAACCCTTTATAATTTTCAAAATTACAGCCCGCTTAATCAGCCGGATAATCCTACTATCGGTCTCGGCAGCAATGGTCTGGCCTATCGGGAACTTTTATTCAGGCCCTCAAAAACTATTGGCTTTGATGCCGGCTTCCATTCATTGGATCTTTATCGCCTGACGCAGGATTCTATGAAATTTTACCGGACAAAAACCCCTTATACAGAGCTTTATTATGTAAATGGCCGGAGCCAGGAACAAACGTTTAAAGTTATTCACTCACAGAATGTAAAGCCTAATTTTAATATAGGTGCGAATTTTAATCGCATGACTGGGGAGGGATTTTATGTAAATCAAAAGGCTGATCACTTAAATGCCGCCTTATTTGCATGGTATGAATCGCCAAACAACCGGTATAATGTAATTGGGGATGTGATCTTTAATACAATTAAGGCGGGTGAAAACGGATCAACCACAAACGATACAATCTTTGAAGGCAGTTCACTCGATAAAATGGCCGAACGCGTTCGCTTAAGTGCAACCGGGGCAGACCGTGCTATGCAAACATGGAGGCAGACCCAGTTCTTTTTGAGACAGTACTATTATATTGGCCGGATGGATAGCCTGGCTGACGGAAATACGTCGGCAAGAATATTGCCAACCCAGCGCTTTTCACATTCGATCACCTTCACAAAAGATCAGTATAAATTCTTTAAAAATGAGGAGGATGTTTTTGGGGTATTTCCCAAATTGCCATCACAGTCCTTCACAAGAACCAATGATTCAACAAAAGTATCTGACCTCAGGAATGAATTTAATTATAGCTTTTATCTTAGAGGAAAGTCTGTCAGTTTTATCAAAAATGAATTAAAGCTCGATCTTGGCCTCCAGAATGATCTCTATCATTATGAACAGTTTGACTACAGGAAAAACTTCTCAAATACCAGTCTGAAGGCAGGGTTAGCATATAGATTAAGTGATAAGGTAAATATTTCGGCCGACCTTCAGCAAATAGCTCAGGGCCCGAATGCAGGTGATTATCTATATGAAGGTAGTTCCAACTTTTTACTGAGCAAATCAGTCGGACGTATCGTTCTGGGGGCCTATACGCAAAATAAGTCACCTGAACAGATGTTTGAACGGGTTAATTACCAATATCACAGCTGGGAAAAATCATTTGAAAAATCAAAGACCAATAACCTGTATTTTTTATTTGAAAATGTAAAATTCCGCCTTGCGGCAAAAGCTGAATATTATCTCATAAGTAATTACCTGTTTTATAAGGAGACTGCCACTGCAAATCAGATTGAACCAGCCCAGTTCGGTAGTAATATTAATTTGTTAAAACTTAGCCTGACAAAGAACTTTAAATTTGGAAAGTTCAGCCTCGATAATTATGTAGTTTATCAGAAGACAGATTTTCAGGATGTGTTACGTACCCCTGAGGTCTATACATACAATAGTTTATATTACGCAAGCAGACTTTTCAAAGTGTTATATACCAATGTCGGATTTGATCTGAGATTTAATACACCTTTCAAGGCTCCGGCATACGCAGTAAATGTAAGCCAGTTTTATAATAATAATGCTCCCCTTGAGTATTCAAGCTATCCGGTTGTAGATTTTTGGATTAAGGCAACGCTTAAACGAAGCAACCTGTTCCTTAAATACGATTATGCAAACCAGGACCTGTTCTCCAAAGGCTTTTATACCGTTCGTGGTTATCCAATGCAGGATAAATTATTGAAATTTGGTGTTAGCTGGAAATTCTACAATTAGTTGCCTGTGACCTGTTGCCTTTGCCTGTTGCGTGTTGCGTGTTGCGTGTTGCCAGATCCAACGCACAATCCCCAACTCATAACACAACTGACCCGCAACCCACAACTCGTAACCCGCAACTCATAACCCGCAACCCGTAACCCGCAACCCCCAACCCTCACGTCTTCTGCTTTTTCTTTTTAGCGGCAGGAAACAGCACATTATTC
>CAYHRC010000166.1:3664-6355 GCA_964358565.1 uncultured Sphingobacterium sp.
CAACCCTCACGTCTTCTGCTTTTTCTTTTTAGCGGCAGGAAACAGCACATTATTCAGGATCAACCGGTAACCTGGTGAATTGGGATGCAGGCTGAGGTCTGTTGGCGGATCTCCAACCATATGCTGATAATCTTCAGGGTCATGACCCCCGTAAAATGTCCATTGCCCTTTGCCAAATTCACCATGGATATATCTGGCTTCATCGGCTGATTTTGTTTCACCCATTACCAGTACATTCGGCTTGATCACACTTTTTCGGAAGGCTGTAGTTTGTCCCATGAAACCTTTAATTACCTTATCGTGATTTTGGGTGAGCATAGCAGGGACAATATCCCATTTGGCCGAAAAATCAAATAAGGTGAAAAAATCATTAGTCCGGTTTAAAGATTGCGAGCGAGTTGGGGTAGCATCAATACTCGAAAACTCATTATTGACGGGGTTAAAGTTGAGTGTAAAATTTTGGAAAGCAAAGGTTTGGTTAAAGTCAAGTTTTGACTGTGCCTGAGGGTCTGTTCCGTCACCGTCGAACATCCGTTCCACGATATCTGTTCCATTGGCTGCCAGGGCAATATCAAATGTTTCCGGACCTGAGCACATGGCAAACATAAAGCCGCCACCAGCGCAGAAATCGCGAATATTTCTTGCGACAGCAAGCTTCATCTCAGATACTTTTTTGAAACCATTCTTCCTGGCCGTCGCTTCCTGAAGCTTAACATCCTCAATAAACCAGGTTTCATTTCTGAAAGCGCTCCAGAACCGGTTGTACTGTCCGGTGAAATCTTCATGATGCAGGTGCAGCCAGTCATATTTTGGAAGTTTTCCCTCTAACACCTCATTATCATACAAAATATCATATGGTATTTCTGCATACGTGAGTACAAGTGTCACGGCATCATCCCAGGGCAGTTTATTTTTAGGAGAGTAAACGGCGACCTTAGGAGCTTTCTCCAGTTTAACCATCTCCATATTTACCGAAGGATCTGTTATTTCAGTTAAGATGGAATTCACTTTAGCATCACTTACCACTTCATAGGAAACACCGCGAATCTTACATTCAGATTCGATAGATTCGGTATATTTCATGAGAAAGCTACCCCCCCTGTAATTAAGCAGCCAGTCGGTTTCAAGTCCGTTCTTTAAGGCCAGAAAGGTGATGCCATAAGCTTTTAAATGATTTTTCTGTTCCTCATCCATCGGAATAAGAATGGATGCGGCCCTGCAGAACGCCGTTATAAAGATGAACAAAATGGTTATATGTACTTTTAACATGCTTTTAATAAACGTTTTAACAGCTTTAAAGTTATAAAAAGCACAAGATATTGTAGAATTTCATCAATTCAACGAAATAATTAACTTTGTCATCCATTTACTAGGAGGATATAATAATGAGCAAAGCAATTATAAAAACTGAGAAGGGTGACATGACCGTTCAATTTTACGATAAAGATGCACCTAATACTGTCGCTAACTTTTTGAAATTAGCCAAAGAAGGTTATTATGATGGAGTAACGTTTCACCGTGTGATAAATGATTTTGTTATACAGGGAGGTGATCCTACAGGTACTGGCGCCGGTGGTCCGGGATATCAGATAAAATGTGAGCTAGAAGGTGAAAATCAATATCACGACAGAGGTGTGCTTTCTATGGCTCATGCCGGACGTGATACCGGAGGTTCCCAGTTCTTTATCTGTCATAGCCGTACAAATACTGCCCATCTTGATCGTAACCATACCTGTTTTGGTAAGGTTGTTGAAAATGTTGATGTAGTTGACGATATCCGTCAGGGTGATAAAATATTGGGTATAGAAATTATTGAAGAGAGTAATGCGTAATGCGTATTGAGTATTGCGAAATGCAAATTCGATAAATTCGATAACACAAAAATTAATACAAGAAAGTAATGCGTAATACGTATTGAGTATTGCGAAAAGCACGATACATAACACAATAATTATTACAGATTGATGTCTTAGAGTAAGGAAATAAATCTCAATACTCAATACTCAATACTCAATACTAAGCATATGAATTTAAGAGGACTTGTTTCCGTATCGGGAAAACCGGGGTTGTTCAAATTGATCGGTCAAAATAAATCAGGTTTTATTCTGGAGACTCTTGATGAGCAGAAGAATAAAATTGTAGTGAATATAAGCACTTCAAAAATGGCCTCATTAGAAGATATCACCGTTTTTGGAGAAAATGAAGATCTCAAGCTGAGTGATATTTTCACCAAAATTAAGAATAGTAAAGATATACCTGACGCTAAAACAGCTGATGGGAAGGTTCTTCGTACTTTCTTTACTGAAGTTGCTCCTGATCATGATCAGGAACGTGTTTATGCTTCTGACATGAAAAAGATCATAAACTGGTTCAATACGATTAAGGATCTGCCATTGTTTAAAGAAGAAGCGCCTGAGCCCCTTGCTGAAGGAGCAGCTGCGCAAACAGAGTCTTCTGTTAAAAAACCAGAGCCAGTAGCTAAAGAAAAGCCAAAAGCGACAAAAGCGGCTGGCAAAAGCACGACCAGGTTATCACAGAAATCTAAATAAAACGAAGACTTAGTTTTCTCTCCGATTAGCCTGTAAACTTCGTCGGTCAGATTCAAGACTTACGAAGTTAATTTCCGATTAGCCTGTAACTTCGTCAGTCGCTTTAATCGTTTCTGAGTAAAGACTGACGAAGTCTTTTTCC
>CAYHRC010000167.1:0-5119 GCA_964358565.1 uncultured Sphingobacterium sp.
AAAAAGGGCTGGAATAATACGCGAGGTTGTTGAGAGCATTGCTAAGATCCCGGATGGAATAAAGGCATCTGTTTTTGTAAGGGAGTGCAGTTCACTGCTGCAGATAGAGGAGCGGGTACTTATATCTGAGCTTAACAAGATCCGCCTTGGCAAAATAAAGAAGGAGAATACTCCTTATAATACTCCTGAAATCAGCGAAAATGTGCCTGCTGCCGAAGTGCCTGACTTTTCGGGAATATCATCCGATACGGATGAATCACAGGAAAAGGAGATCATACGCTTATTATTAAATTATGGCCATGAACTCGTTCATTGGGATGGCATAACAGACACCTACATAGCGCCCTACGTCATTGGAAATCTTGCAGATGTTACCTTTGAAAACCCATTGTGTATCCGCATAATAGACGAATACAAGAAACAACTGGAAGAAGGGGAACTGCCATCCGAACAGGATTTTATTAAACACCGTGATCATCAGATTGCAGACCTGGCAATTTCCATGGTTTCATCACCATACATTTTAAGTGAGAACTGGTACGCCAAAAGGAAAATATACGTCAAAAATGAAAGTGAGAATCTCAGATCAACGATCCTGGGCGGAATATTTCACTTAAAAAAACGCAAGGTAGACCGCATACTAAAAAAGATCCGTGAGGAGATCCAGCTTGAAGATGATCCGGATAACCAGGTTATTCTAATGAAACACTATTTGCAAGTTAAGGAAGTGGAGAAAGGGATTTCGCTTTTCCTTGGGTCTGTTATTGTGAAATAATGGCCAGGCATAATGATTTCGGATCAGAAGGCGAGTTGCTCGCGAGGAAGTATCTGGAAGATTTAGGTTATGAGATCCTGGATGAGAACTGGACTTTTAATAAATCGGAGATCGATCTGATAGCATATAAAGATGCAACCATTATTTTTGTCGAGGTGAAAACCCGGAGCAGCACTGCTTTTGGAGAACCTGAAGATTTTGTTGACATTGTAAAACAAAAGCACATGGCTCTGGCTGCCGATGAATATATTTACATTATGGATCATCAGCATGAGATCAGGTTTGATATTATTTCTGTTTTGTTTGATAAATCAGGGAGACATACTATACGCCATACAGAAGATGCATTCTGGCCGGAAGATTAACAGCTTTTTATCTGGCATCAAATTAAATGATATGCGATTAAAATTAATATCCTTTTCAGTATTCGGTTTGTTCTTTTTTTCTCATTGTTCAAATGATTCGAAGAATTATCCCGAAACATCCACATGGTTAAAACCAGAAGCAGGCACATCAGTGAATCTTGGTGATACGGTAGGCCTGCAAATCAAATTGTCTGAGAAAGCTGATTCGGTGGTCTATTTCGCCGACGGGGTCAAGTTAAAAAAGACACCGGATGAAAAACCCGTTACAGTCAATACAGATGATCTTGCCCTAGGGATGAAGGCTATTACTGCTAAAATTTACCGCAAAGGAGCAGAACCGGAAGAAATCAGTACGAATATTGTAATAAAATCGCCTCTCGTCCCTAAAAAATATATCTATAAAGTTGAACAGGTGTTTAAGCACGACACCAGTTCATATACCCAGGGTTTGGAATATCATAATGGGGTTTTCTATGAAAGTGATGGTCAATATAATGAATCGAGTATCCGCAAAGTTGATCCGGCAACTGGAAAAGTATTGCAAATGACCCCTGTTGATGGTAAAATTTTTGCTGAAGGAATTACCCTTATCGGGGATAAGATACTTATGCTTACCTACAAGGAAAACATAAGTCTGGAATATGACCTGAAAACCCTCAAGTTGCTCCGTCAATTCCCAGGCCAGTATCAGAGAGAAGGCTGGGGCCTTTGTAACGATGGAAACAAGATCTATAATACAGATGGTTCGAATATGATCTATGTACTTAATAAAGATACTTATATGCAGGAAGGATCTATCGAAGTATATGATCAGAATGGCCCTGTAGATTCGCTTAATGAGCTCGAATTTATTGACGGGCAGCTTTTCGCCAATATTTATAATTCCTACCGCATTGTTATCATCAATCCTGAAAATGGTCAGGTAACGGGTGAAGTTGACCTGTCAAATCTGTACCCGGACAGTAGCCGGCCGATGAAAGATATCGATGGCTTTGTATTGAATGGAATTGCCTGGGACAGTAAAGGCAAGCGACTTTTTGTTACAGGGAAGAAATGGGATAAGCTATTTCAGATTAAGTTAAGTTCTCAAACCCGCCTCTGATGAAGAAGATCTGTTTAATTATTAGCCTTTTTATTCTTGCCGGTTCTTCTGCATCTGCACAAGGCAAAACAAAAAACATTGTCATAGTAACCCTCGATGGTTTCAGATGGCAGGAAATGTTCAGGGGAGCAGATTCTGTTCTTGCAAATCGTAAAGAATATAATGATGATGCGAATGGGATTAACAAAAGGTTTATCGCCAAATCAGCAGATGAGCGCCGGAAAAAGCTGCTCCCTTTTTTCTGGTCAACGCTGGTTGAAAATGGACAGATATATGGAAACAGAGATCTGGGAAATATAGCCGAAGTATCGAATCCGTACAAGTTTTCATATCCCGGTTATAGTGAAATGTTTACGGGCGTTCCTGATCCGGGTGTCAATTCAAACAATAAGGTATATAATCCGAACAGCAATGTGCTTGAGTATCTTAATAAGCAAAAGGGATATGAAGGGAAGGTTATAGCATTCACTTCCTGGGATGTATTTCCCTATATATTAAATGATAAGCGTTCGGGAATAATAGTGAATTCAGGGATACAAAACCTGGTATTGGATAAAATGAGCGATCGCCTCAGTCTTTTAAATGAATTGCAGAAGCAGGCTCCTGGATTTATCAGCGAAGACATAAGACTTGATGCTATTACTTATCAGTTTGCAAAGCAATACATGATCGACCATAAGCCAGGGGTAATTTATATAGGTTTGGATGAAACCGATGATATGGCCCATATGGGAAATTATAAATTCTACCTTCAACAAGCTTATAAGACGGATGGGATGCTGGCTGATTTATGGAAATATATTCAATCTGATCCCTTTTATAAAGATCAGACTACCCTGATCATTACAAGCGATCATGGCAGAGGAGAAGTTCCACTGGAGACCTGGAGGCAGCATGGTATCGATATTAGGGGTGCAGAACAGGTCTGGTTTGCTGTTATGGGTCCTGATACTCCGGCTAAGGGAGAGTTAAATACTAAAACTCAGATCTACCAGAAACAGATTGCGCAAACGATCTCTGAGTTATTGGGCTTTGATTTTAAAAAGTCAGCAGGGCATGAGGTTGCTGATGCGATTAAAAGCGTTACGGTTAAATAAAGGGCTTAAAGCAAAAGCTGTATGCTTTCGGCTTTACCCCTTATCTCCAAATTTTATATTGATTAATCAGTCCATTGGTTGAAGAATCATGTCCTGATACAGGCAGGTCGTTTTCCAGTTCTGGCAGGATCCTTCCTGCAAGCTGCTTACCCAGCTCCACGCCCCACTGATCGAAACTAAAGATATTCCAGATGATCCCCTGGACAAATATTTTATGTTCGTATATCGCGATCAGCGAACCTAATGTTTGAGGTGTTATTTTTTTAAGAAGGATGGAATTAGTTGGGCGGTTACCTGTAAAGACCTTAAAAGGGACTAATAAAGCAATTTCTTCCTCATTTTTTCCTGCCGCTTTTAATTCAGCTTCAACTTCATTTCGCCCCTTGCCATTCATCAAAGCCTCAGTTTGAGCAAAGAAATTTGAAAGTAAGAGCTGATGATGGTTGCCAATTGGATTATGACTTTGGGCTGGTGCTATAAAGTCGCAGGGGATAAGTTTTGTACCCTGGTGAATAAGCTGATAAAAGGCGTGCTGCCCATTTGTGCCCGGCTCTCCCCAGATCACCGGTCCGGTCTGGTAATCAACAGTTTCTCCATTACGATCGCAGGATTTGCCATTACTTTCCATATCGCCCTGCTGGAAGTAAGCCGCGAAACGGTGCATGTATTGGTCGTAAGGTAATATAGCCTGACTCTCAGCGCCGAAAAAATTTGTGTACCAGACCCCAAGCAGAGCCATAATGACCGGGATGTTTTCCTTAAAATCAGCCTGCCTGAAATGATTATCTGCTTCATGGGCACCATCAAGCAGGGCCCGGAAATTTTTAAATCCAATTCCGCATGCAATACTTAGTCCGATACCGCTCCATAGAGAATAGCGTCCGCCCACCCAATCCCAGAATTCAAACATATTAGATGTATCAATCCCAAATCCTGCAACACCTTTTTCATTTGTAGAGATGGCTGCAAAGTGTTTGGCTACGTCCGTGCTATTAGCCCCGCTGTTCAAAAACCAGTCGCGGGCAGAATAAGCATTGGCCATCGTTTCCTGAGTGGTAAATGTTTTAGATGCAATCAGAAAGAGCGTAGTTTCAGGATCGATTTTCTTAAGTGTTTCAGCGATATGAGAACCGTCGACATTCGAAACAAAATGAAGTTGAAGATGATTGCCGTATGCTTTTAATGCCTCCGTTACCATGACAGGACCCAGGTCTGAGCCTCCAATGCCAATGTTTACAATATGTTCTATCTTTTTGCCTGTATAACCTTTCCAATCTCCCTCTATTACCTGATTGGAGAATTTCTCCATTTTATCGAGCACACGATGGATATCAGGCAGAATATCTTTGCCATCTAAAAGAAAACCGCTTTTAGCAGGGTTCCGAAGTGCGGTATGCAACACTGCCCTGCCTTCGGTTTCATTAATTTTCTCGCCCTGAAACATTGCCTCTATAGCACCTTTCAGGCCGCATTCATCGGCCAGCTTTATTAACAGATCTCTTGTTTCTTCAGTGATCCGGTTTTTTGAATAATCGAACAGTATATCATCGAATAGTATGGAAAAGCTGTCGAACCTGGCCTGCCCGGTAAAGAGATCTTTCAGATGCTCTTTCTTAAGCTGATCATAATGTTTTGTCAGTGCTTTAAAGGCAGATGTTGAGTTGAATTTTTTTCGCGGAAGCATAGAGT
This sequence comes from uncultured Sphingobacterium sp., assembly GCA_964358565.1. Classification (GTDB taxonomy): domain Bacteria; phylum Bacteroidota; class Bacteroidia; order Sphingobacteriales; family Sphingobacteriaceae; genus Daejeonella. The sequence continues at coordinate 5,029 of CAYHRC010000167.1, forward strand.
ATGATAAGAAATAGAGAAAATCACGTTTATAATTGTAAAATTAGATTTTATATCTATTAATTTGAAAATTAGGAAAGAAACTAATTCTAAT
>CAYHRC010000167.1:5219-6341 GCA_964358565.1 uncultured Sphingobacterium sp.
AATTAGGAAAGAAACTAATTCTAATGAAAAAGTTATTAACCATCCTGATCATGGGCTACTGCATTCCGGTATTTGCCCAGACCAAGGCCGATGACGTAAAGACGTTTACATTAAAGAACGGAATGAAATTCCTGGTACTGGAGGATAATTCGATCCCGAATGCCAATATGTACCTGTTTTACAAAGTTGGCTCGCGCAATGAGCACCCGGGAATAACGGGCTTATCTCATTTCTTCGAACATATGATGTTTAATGGCTCTAAGAAATTTGGGCCAAAAATGTTCGATCAGGTTATGGAGTTAAACGGAGGTGCGAATAATGCATATACCACTCAGAATGTAACGGTTTATACCGACTGGTTTCCGGTGAATGCGATGGAGACCATTTTTGACCTGGAGTCTGACCGGATTTCCAGCCTGAGTATCGATCCGAAAATGGTCGAAAGTGAGAGGGGTGTAGTGCTTTCTGAGCGCAGTACCGGTCTGGAGAATTCACCCTGGAATATGCTGAGTGACGCTCTGAATGCTGCAGCTTTTCAGGAACATCCCTATCACTGGACGGTGATTGGCTATGAATCGGATATTAAAAACTGGACAAAAGAAGATCTTGAAAAATATTTTCGAACCTATTATGCACCTAACAATAGTGTTGTGGTTGTATCAGGAAATGTAAAATTGGATGAGGTAAAACGTCTTGCAGAGAAATATATGGCTCCGATACTTGCAAATGAACCTCCGCGACCCGTACATCTTATTGAACCACCACAAACGGGAGAACGGCGGGTAACCGTACAGAAGGAAGTTAGTACACCTTACCTGATGATTGGCTACCATACTCCTCAGGCACAACATAAGGATTTTTATTCCCTAAGCATCCTTAGTTCGATTCTGTCAAGCGGAAATTCTTCACGTCTGTATTCGGCTATTGTTGATAGAAAGCAGCTTGCGACAATGATTGCAAGCGATTTCAGTGAAAGTTTTGATCCAAACCTTTTTCAAATATATGCCCAGGCTGCTGCAGGAGTTAAGGAAGCGGATATAGAAGCTGCCATTTACGAAGAAATTGAAAAGATCAGGAAGGATGGTATAACAGATCAGGAATTGCAAAAAATTAAAAATCAGG
>CAYHRC010000168.1:0-6338 GCA_964358565.1 uncultured Sphingobacterium sp.
TAAAGTCAAAAAGTCAGTGTATATGGTTCACGAGAGTGACTTGTAAAGCTGTTCTATCCTTTCTAAGCAATTGTCATTCTCTCAAATACTTCATCCCCACTTTATGAAGGAAGAGCAATACACCCGCCCCCACTTGGACTAACAGTGAATTGTTTTCCGGTTTAACACTGAATAAAATAGATTGCAATTTTTATCTTCAATATTTTGTTCATCAAAATATACATTTATTGGATGCAATTCCTTTCACGTCTGCTTTTGCCCAAAAAATATTCCCGCTTTCCGGATATTTTTTTAGTTCCTCTTCGTTTAAGTTTCCCCTGGCTGTGGTGATTATCAGGTGATCCAGGCTTTCACCGGCAAATGCGCAGGAGCTAACGTTGGGAACAGGTATTTCGATCTTATCCATAAACTTACCATCAAGAGGATTCCATCTGTAAATACCAAACCCACCCCAATGCGCAATCCATAGCATTCCTTCCTGATCTATCGTCATACCATCAGGTGTTCCCATTTCGACAGGTATTTGAATTACATTTTTTTCAAAACTAATTTCCCCGGTTTCCTCCTTAAAAATAAAAGATTGCACCACCTGTGTCGGGCTATCAATGTAGTATAATCTTTTATTATCCAAAGACCATACAATTCCGTTTGAAATTGTAACCTTATCTAATTTTTTGAGAATATTCAGATTTTTGTCAATACAATATAAAGAACCAGCCCCTTGTTTAAAGTCCATATGCATAGTACCTATCCATAATCTTCCATGGCTGTCACATGCACCATCATTACAACGGTTTTCTTTTAATTCCGTTTCAATATCCAGAAGCCATTCCAGCCTTTCTGATTTTAAATCAAATCTTGCAATACCCCCGTTTAATCCTAAAATAAGATTGTTATTTGCCCCCTGAATAACCATTGTCACCTTATAATCAAAACTCCAGGTTCTGGTTACTTTACTCACCCAATTATATTCATACAATATGCCTCTTTCAATATCAACCCAAAAGCAGCATTTTCTTTCCGCATGCCATATGGGGCCTTCTCCAAGCATACATTGCGATGGATATAGTACAGAGGCTCTCATATACTGATTATTGAAATAATGATTACTAATCTGATACTTTTTAACTTACTCCCGGATGTTTTTAGAAAATGCCCTTTTAAGGTAGTGGCCTTACCATCACCTCCTTATAAAGGACTTTACTTTTAGGATCATGCCCCTGTAAAGCAAAGGTTCCATTAGATATCACCCTGCCAGCCTGGTCTTTAGAACGCTCTACATTGTCCGGTTCTGTATACTCAACAACAGTCTTGTCGTTTATTTTTATAGTTACCTTTTTGCCCTGGACAATGATATGCTCAGTAAACCATTCATTATCCTTTACTGTAACTTCCTTAACATCTTGAATAGAATACAAACTACCTGTTCTGCGCCAATCGGTATGTGAGTTATTAACCTGCACTTCATGGCCTTTGGAGGGAAAACCTATCTCCTGATAGGCTGTATGAAAATATATGCCCGAATTAGCACCCGGCATAGTCATTACCCTGGCCTTGAATTCAAAATTTTTGAAATCATGATTCATTACGGTTCCTACATAGAACAAATGTGCTCTTGGTCCTTCAACTACAATGGATCCATTTTCTACTTTGAATGTACCCGGATTTTCACTGGCTTTCCAGCCATTGAGTGATTTGCCATCGAACAAGTTAATCCAGGTACCTGCTTTCTTTTCCCGGGATAAGCTGGCGCATGATATCAGAAACAAGGTAATTGCACAAAGTGTGATAAGTTTTTTCATAATTGTTTTAAAATTAGAGTTTTATTTTTTTGAACTTTTACATCCTATGTTTAATAAGATGGTAAATTTTACTTCTGAATAAGGCAAACCCATTTAGCGAATGCTTTTCACAAGAAAGCATTCACCAAAGTATTCATCTACCCAAATTCTAGCACATAATAATGATAACAGATTTTTTATCCCTCCTCCGGCCATGTCATCATTTTGCCTCTGTCTTCCTTTTTAAGGCATTGTGACAGGGTTTTCTCATCATATTCCAGACCGTATTGTTTCAATACATCATCCGGAACGCCATCCCAGGCATTGGGCTGGTTGCCCATGTAGTTCATATCCTCAATACCTATTTTACTGGTAAAAAATCCGGAAGCCGTAAGGTTGCGCATCGTGTTAAAGAATGACACACCCTGCATATTTTCAGCTTTAGCTTTATCCGGATATGCAATCAGATCCACCAATTCCAGCTGCTGCGATTTACTTGCATCAGAAAAAGATTTTTTAAACATCTTGAATGATTTTATATCCAGCCAGCGTAGTCCACCACGCATGGGAGTTTGATTTTTAGGCTGATCTTTAACTATGAACTCAATAAATTCAGGCACTTTTGCATCAGAAGCACTGCCCGAACGGCTATCGGCAGGAATGATTATATCACATAAAATAGTGATTGTTGTCATTTCAGCATCGGTGAAGAATTTCTCCTTCATAAGTTTTGTGTCAATAGCCTTCTCCTCTGGTGTGCGACCGTAATCTTCCAGGTTATCTGCTATATTTTTATCGTCAGTTTTTTTATTACAGGCTGACAATAATGCACCTGCGCTTAGTGAGCCTATAGCCAGGGCTTTAAGAGATTCTCTTCTATCCATAATATCCTTTTTAATATTTTCCAGATCTGATTATTTCCGGTTATATATTTTGCTTTTTAAGTTCATCAATAATATACTCTGAAGCACGCATAGATAAGGCAAGTATAGTCCAGGTAGGATTTTTATCCGCCTGAGATACAAAAGCTCCTCCATCTACCACAAACAGGTTTTTTACATCATGAGCCTGATTAAATTTGTTTAGCACGGAGTGTTTAGGATCATTACCCATACGGGTTGTTCCTACTTCATGAATGATCCTTCCCGGGTTTAAGAGTCCGTATTTTTTATCTTCACCTGGTTTTTCCCCATTGGCCACTCCTCCCATCGCCTGAATGATCTCTTCAAATGTATCCTGCATATGCTTGGCCTGTTTTATTTCATGATCACTCCATGTATAATTAAACTTCAGCACTGGTATTCCGTATTTATCTACCACATTAGAATCTATCTCACATAAATTATCAATACGTGGAATACATTCGCCACGGCCAGAAAACCCTACAGACGCCCCATAATAACGGCGATAATCATCTTTGAGGGAGACCCCGTAACCTCCTGCATCTTTCATCTTGCCATCTTTACCGGCATATTTTCCATTATTCCTTTCAATTCCTGATCCGAAGCCATAAGAGGGCATTCCCATACCTCCTCCAAATTCGATGTGATAACCACGGGCAAAATCCAGCTTTTTATTATCCTTCCACCAGGGGATATACAGATGCATGCCACCCACTCCATCTTCATTGTACCGCTTACGGTCCATCAAACTGGGTATAAATGCACTGCGGGACGATCCGGTGGAATCATGAAGGTATTTTCCGACTAAGCCGCTGGAATTGGCAAGGCCATTTGGATGTTGTGATGATTTCGAATTAAGTAATAAACGGGCTGATTCGCATGCGCTGGCTGCTAATACAACCACTTTAGCATTAATCTGATATTCCTGCATATCTGTTTTGTCGATATATGAAATGCCAGTAGCTTTTCCATCTTTATCAGTTAGAACCTCACGGGCCATGGCATTAACATAGACCTCTGCATTACCCGTTTTTCTGGCAGGTTTAACCAAACACGTAGAGGAAGAAAAATCAGCATGAACAGTACAGCCCCTGCTGCACTGGCTGCAAAAGAAGCAGGATCCGCGATCTTTATTTACCGGCCTGGTTAGTATAGATAATCTGGAAGGTATAACAGGAATTCCAATGCTGGTAGCCGCTTTTTTGATCATTAGCTCATGCAAACGCGGTTTTGGAGGTGGCAAGAAATGACCATCGGGCTCATTGTATATACCTTCCTTCGTACCAAATATACCGATCATTTTGTCTACACGGTCATAAAAAGGTTTTATATCATCATAAGAGATCGGCCAGTCATCTCCCAGTCCATCTATGCTTTTACGTTTAAAATCATTCGGGCCAAAGCGGAGTGAAATACGACCCCAGTGGTTAGTACGTCCACCCAGCATCCGGGAACGGAACCAGTCAAATTCAGTACCCTCTTGTTTAGTATAGGGCTCTCCGTCTATTTCCCATCCGCCATAAGCAGCATCAAAATCGCCAAAAGCACGGTTTGTGTTTGCTCCGCGGCGCGGTGATTGGTATGGCCATTTTAATTGGGTTTGCTGTGCCGGATTAGCAGGATCATAATCAGGACCAGCTTCCAGCAATGCTACTTTAATACCAGCTTCAGACAGTATTTTGGCAGCCATGCCGCCACCTGCTCCAGATCCCACGATAATTACATCGTATAATTCACCCTTCTTTTTAATTTCAAATGCCATAAGATTGCTTAATTATTTATTATACTTATTTAATTGCTGTAAAAATCAACCTTGTATTTTTTTATTTTTTAGCCAGATCCTCAAAATACCTGATTGCCTGCACTACATCAGCCAGATTATTATCCATATTATGTTCACACTCTACATGGATCATCCCATTAAAATTTTGACGTTTTAACTCCCTGACAATATAAGGGAAATTGATTACACCTGTTCCTACATTTACATCATTCGCTTTTGCATCATTAAACTTGTCTATATCTTTTAGATGTATACCCAGTATATGTCCATTTAGTTTTTCCAGACATTTTACCGGATCCAGTCCGCTTCTTGCCCAATGACCAAGATCAGCGCAGGCACCCATGTTTGGATGGCCTTTTAAAGCAGCTAGTACGGAATCCGGATGCCAGTAAATGCTTAATTCTTTCGAATGTTCATGAATAGCTATTTTAATTTTGTACAGACCTGCCAGGCTGTCAAGCATATTCCAGTGATCTTTCTGGGGTTCACAAACCAAATACTGCATTCCAAGCTCTTTAGCGGTATCAAAAAAGAATTTCCATTCACTCACATTTTTGGCTCCTCCAACATACATTGATTTCATCTTAATGCCCTTTTTATCCAACATCTGCTTCATCTTACTTATATTTTCTTTGGAAACAGTGCCCATAGTATTATTATTAAATTCCTTTCCAAGTTTATGAAAGAAGAAGCCTTCAACGTATTTGGCACCGGCACTGTCTGCCTTTGCTAATGCATTGGCAAAAGAAAATCTGTTAAAAGAATATAATGCCACACCTGTTTGCCACTCTGCACTTATTTCAGGAGAGATTTTACTGCTAGTTCTGCTCTTGTTTATAGGGTTACATGCTGTGAAACAAACGGTGATGATAATAAGCTGCCAGAAATAGTTTACAAATCTTTCCATTTTATCAATTCTACGTTAAAAAAAGGTTTATTATTAAAACGGCGATGGGCTAATGCATGACCATCCGCCATCAATAATGAGGCATTGCCCGGTTATTTGCTTAGCTTTATCAGAAACAAGGAAGAGGGCTGCATCTGCAATATCCTTTGTAGTAGATGGACGACCCGTAGGAGAAAGTTTAGACCAGGTCGTTTCATATTCAGGGTCTCCCAGTGTTCTTTCTGTTATGGTGGCACCTGGCGCAATTGTGTTGACATTAATTTTATAGGAAGAAAGTTCTATGACAAGATTTCTTGCCAGCATCTCTATAGCAGCTTTAGTCATAGCATAAGCGGCAAGATCTTTATGTGCCTGATGTCCGGTAACCGAAGAAGTAAATAAAAGTGACCCTCCCGATGATTGTTTTTTCATCTGGTTAGCCGCAGCCTGTGCCAGAAAGAAAGTGCCTTCCAGGTTAACCTTCAAAACCCGATTAAAAGATTCGGTGGAATAGGTTAAAAAATCTCCGAATAAAGTAATACCGGCATTAGCAATTACAATATCCAGATGTCCGAACTGTTTGACGGCCAGATCAACCATGCTCTGAATAAAACTCAGATCACTTGAATCACCCGGAAGGGCAATGCAATTGCCATTCTCCCCGCGAATTTTATTTGCTGCATCCTCTGCCAGATCTGAATCCAGATCATTTAATATGACCACAGCACCTTCTTTAGCCAATTGCCTGCATATTTCGAAACCAATTCCCTGCCCGGCGCCCGTAACAATCGCAACTTTTTTATCGAAAGACTTTATTTGCATGTTCTAATTTTTGAATTTAATGAGAGTCTCTTGTAACCTCGCTTCCGGAACCACCTTTTAAGAAATCGAAGTCTGCGCCCAAATGCGCCTGTTCTACATTGTTGATGTAGAGGCTGGTATATCCTCTCTCTGCAAGAATCGGGGAAGGCTTCCACTTATCCTTT
>CAYHRC010000169.1:0-6331 GCA_964358565.1 uncultured Sphingobacterium sp.
ACTATTATTGTAACCGGTGGAGGAACCGGATTAGGAAGGGCAATGAGCACTTATTTCCTTAAGCTTGGAGCTAATGTTGTTATCACGAGCCGAAAGCTTGATGTACTTCAGAAAGCTGCCGGGGAAATGTCAAAGGAAACAAACACTGAGTCGAAAGTCCTGCCGCTGCAATGTGATATAAGGCATCCCGAAGAAGTTGAGTTAGTCCTGAAACAAACGCTTGATGCCTTCGGGCAAGTCAACGGATTATTAAATAATGCTGCAGGTAATTTCATCTCTCCAACAGAAAGGCTTTCTGCCAATGCATTCTCAACTATCATTGATATCGTATTAAAGGGCACAGCAAACTGCACGATGGCTTTGGGAAAGCACTGGATCAAAGAGAAACAGGCAGGCACAATTTTAAACATTGTTACAACATATGCATTTACAGGCTCAGGCTATGTGGTGCCTTCTGCATGCGCCAAAGGCGGTGTATTAGCCATGACCCGCTCTCTTGCAGCGGAATGGGGAAAATATAGCATAAGGAGCAATGCTATCGCTCCTGGTCCCTTTCCAACGAAGGGCGCATGGGACAGGCTACTTCCGGGAGAAATGGCAAAAAAATTCGATTTCAAGAACAGGGTTCCCCTGAAGCGTGTGGGAGACCATCAGGAATTAGCCAATCTCGCTGCATTCCTGATGTCTGACTTTTCCGGTTATATCAACGGCGAGGTTATCACCATTGATGGGGGGGAATGGTTACAGGGTGCGGGACAATTTAACGGTTTAGAAGCGATCAGCCCTGAAATGTGGGATACGCTTGAACAAATGACCCGTTTGGCAAAAGGCAGCTAAAAAATTAAAATTTCATGCAGGAACGCAGTAATTTTTCATCCGGGTCAGCCTGGGAAGATCAGGTAGCATACAGCAGGGCGGTTCGCATAGGTAATCACATTGAAGTATCAGGAACTACATCTGTAGAGGGGAATCAAATTTTTGGCGAAAATGATCTGTATGCCCAAACGAGGTTTATTTTACAGAAAATTGAAACAATTCTTGCAGAGGCTGGGGCTACGATGGCTGATGTGGTGCGTACGCGTATGTATGTAACAGATATAAGTCAATGGAAAGAGGTTGCAAGGGCCCATAAAGAATATTTCAGGGAAATAAAACCGGCTGCTTCAATGGTTGAGGTGAGCCGGTTGATCCATCCTGATCTTCTCATAGAAATTGAGGTATCTGCGTATATTAAGCAGGAACAAGGCTAAATTTATCGTTTGAAATCTCTGTGCATTCCGTATTTTTGTAAAATGGGAACACAGGTACAGGAAGAGACTTTAACGATTGAGGAAGTATTAACGTCATTAAAAGTCAATCATCGCCTGATCCTATGGAATGATGATACCAATACATTCGAACATGTTATTTATTGCCTGATAAAGTACCTTGATTACACTGAGAACCAAGCAGAACGAATAGCCTGGACAGTCCATAATGATGGTAAATGTACCATACTGGAAGGCTCCCTCACTGAAATTGAGGTATATAGAAAGATACTTCAGCAGGAAGGCCTGACAGTAAGTATCGATTAAGAAGAGCATTTTAAAAATAGCAGCGCGGCAGTGAGCCTGACCTTGGTGCAAATCTAAAACTCAGCACAATTTCGTGGGATCCTTTTTCAACCTTAGAAAGCTGGGTAGTTGTAAAATCGTAGGAGTAACCGAGCTGGATATTAGGAGTTAGCCCGACTTCTGCTATTACATCAAATGAATCCATTGAACGTAAAGAGCCCCCGATCCACAGTATTTCTTTTAGCAAAAAGTTGGCATTTAAATCTATCTCTACGGGCGAGCCATTAACATATTTCACCAGTGCATTTGGTTTGAACTTGATGTCATCGGTGAGATCAACCAGATATCCTCCCTGCATTATGTAATGAGGCTTGTAGGCTGTGTGGGATGAGGAAGCATTAACCAAATCACGGTAGTAAAAGAACGGTGAAGAGATGCCGGCATAGAATTTATCGGAGAAAAGCATTACTCCGACACCAAAATTACCCCTCATTGAGCTTTGATCGGCAAACACCGGATCGTTTACTGATGATCCGCTGTTAGTCAAACTATATTGCCCTGCATACTTGCTGAGACCAGCATTCACACCAAGGGCCAAATAAGTATTATCGCCAAGCTGAACCCGTTGTGATACCGTGGCGAAAGCTCCATTCTCGCTGATCACCTCACCTATCTGATCTCTCATCAGGATCAATCCCACAGACGTATTTGATTCGTTTATCGGGCTGTGAACTGTGAATGTCTGTGTATTTGGCGCACCTTTAAAACCAACCCATTGCTGTCTTGCCAGCGCAGTAACATTCAATGCATCATCTACAGAAGAATATGCCGGGTTTATCACTAATCCATTAAACATATACTGCGTAAACATGGCTTTTTGCTGAGCACTAACAGGACTTAGCCCCATAAGAAGAAACAGGCCTGCAAGCAAAATAATTTTTATTTCCTGCGGTTTATGTTTCATTGTGTATGAAGGTGTTATAAGTTCAAATGTTTGCCAGATAGACTATATAAGATGCCTATCTAATGACTTGACAAGCACCATTTTGTTTATACGGTAAGAAATTCAATAAGTTGCATTATTAAGCGAAATAAGTACCTGTTTTTGAGGTAGGATGATTAAATGAAAGCATCTTATATAAAGTTTACCGGCGAATAAAATTTGAAATGCTCGATTCTTTTAATAACTTAATATTACCTACCTCTGGAATATTGAAACAGCTTTTTAATTCAAAATGAACTAATTATATCTACATGAAATATTCGATTGTAAAGAATTTTGTAAACGGACAATTTGTTTCTGACGGAATACGCGATACCATAGAAGTAATATCACCTCTTGATGGCACATTATTATCTGAAGTACCCATGTCAAATGCCGAAGATCTAAATCTGGCAGTCAGCTCAGCAAAAGCCGCTTTCAAAACCTGGGGTAAAACACCGATAAAAGAACGGGTCCAGGTGTTTTTCAGGTTCAAAGCCTTGCTTGAAAAAAATAAATCGGAGCTTGCAGAATTAGTATCACAGGAGAACGGAAAAACCCTTGAAGAGGGCCTTGCTGAAATTGATAAATCTATTGAGCTTACGGAGTTTGCCTGTTCTCTGCCTCAATTAATCACAGGTGAATTACTGGAAGTAAGCAAAGGGATAGAATGCCGGACAGAACATGTTCCTTTGGGTGTTGTAGCCTCCATTGTGCCTTTTAATTTCCCGAGTATGGTTCCCTGCTGGACAATCCCAAATGCAATTACTTTGGGTAACTGCATGATAATGAAGCCCTCTGAAAAAGTGCCTTTAAGCGCTGGCCGGATTGCTGATCTGCTTAAAGAAGCCGGATTGCCCGATGGAGTACTGAATATTGTGCATGGAGACAGTAAAGTTGTAGAAGCTATTTGTGATCATCCTGACATTGAGGCTGTTTCATTTGTTGGATCCACGAAGGTGGCCAGGCTCGTTTATAAGAGAGCAACAGCTAATTATAAACGCTGTCTTGCTCTAGGGGGAGCAAAAAACCATTTGCTGGTCCTACCAGATGCCATCCCGGACATGACCGCACAGAACATTAGCGCTTCAATGAGCGGTTGTGCGGGACAGCGCTGTATGGCAGCTTCAGCAATGATTGCCGTGGGAAATGTAGATCATATTATTGAAAAACTCTGCGAAGAAGCCAAAAAAATGATCCCAGGGCAAAACCTGGGTGCAGTGATCAATAAGGAATCCCGGGAACGCATTGAACAGTACATAAATGAGGCTGAGAAGATGGGTGCAAAAATCCTGGTTGATGGCCGCAATACGATTGTTAAAGGCAAAGAAAATGGAACTTACATCGGCGCAACAGTAATTGATCACGTAAGGCCTGACATGTCTGTTGCCCGCGAAGAGATCTTCGGCCCCGTTATCAGCATTATGCGAACTTCTACACTTGATGAGGCTCTGCAAATTGAGAATGCAAACCCCTATGGCAATGCAGCATCGGTGTTTACACAAAATGGTGCAGCAGCCCGCTATGTAATTGAGAATGCAAGTGCAGGTATGATTGGAGTTAACGTGGGTGTTCCTGTACCAAGAGAACCTTTCTCTTTTGGAGGATGGAATGAAAGCCGGTTTGGAGTTGGGGACATTACAGGAAAAAGCTCGATTGAATTCTGGACAAAACTTAAAAAATCCACCACCAAGTGGAACCCCCAGGCTGGGATTAACTGGATGAGTTAAGCATACATAATGTTTTATGGTTAATGATTAATTTTGACACATCGGGATGTCCGTCCGCTTACAAACAAAAATAGATATGTCAAACGTATTATCAAAGTCGGAAACAGAAGAAATAATTCAGAACAGCCTGGATCATACCTTATTTTCATGGAGTAAGCAGAAAGGGATTAAGCCGATCGCCGTAAAATATGGCAAAGGCGTTTATTTATACGATTATAATGACAAACGTTATATTGATTTCTCGTCGGGATTAATGAATGTGAATATTGGTCATGGTGATCAAAGAATAACTGAAGCTGTGGTCAAACAAATGCAGCAGGTAAGCTATGTCACTCCCGGCTGTGTGACAAGTGTCCGGGGAGAACTTGGAAAAAAATTAGCAGAAATATGCCCGGGTGACCTAAACAAGGCTTTTTTTACCTTATGTGGTGCCAGTTCCATTGAGAATGCTATCAAACTGGCCCGCTTATATACCGGGCGGCATAAAATACTTGCGCGTTATCAATCCTATCATGGCTCAAGTTATGGAGCTATGTCGGCTGGCGGAGATCCGCGAAAGATCCCTGCCGATGCACAGCAGTCACCGAATTTCGTACATTTCGATCTGCCTGTCCTTTACCACTGGCCATATGGAAAAGGGAATTTTCTTATTGATGCTGTAGATCAACTGGAACGCATCATCTCTTACGAAGGTCCGGCTAATATTGCAGCCATCCTGCTGGAGGGAGAATCCGGCACTTCGGGTTGTCTGAAATATCCCGACGGGTATTTGAAACAGGTACGTGAAATCTGCAATAAACATGGGATTCTGCTGATATTGGATGAAGTAATGAGCGGTTTTGGGCGTACCGGTAAATGGTTCGGTTTCCAGAATCATGATATCGTTCCTGATATCATAGCCATGGCAAAAGGATTAACATGCGGCTATCTCCCTTTGGGCTGCCTGATGGTTTCTGATAAGATCGCTGCAAAGTTCAACGATACAATTCTGGCTCTGGGACTTACCTATTCTGCTCATCCGGTCAGTTGTGCTGCAGCTCTGGCAACGCTGAAAATTTATGAAGATGATAAGCTCATTGAAAACGCCTCAATTATGGGCAGATATATTGATGAACAAATGGAATTTTTAAAAGAAAAGCATAAGAGCATAGGCGACTGGAGAAATACAGGCCTGCTTGGTTGTATGGAACTGGTAAAAAACCGGGAAACAAAAGAACCAATGGCCCCATTTAATGCCAAACCGGAAGAAATGATCGTCATGAACCAGGTTGCGGCCAAAATTAAAGAACTGGGAATGTACACCTTTGTCAGATGGAATTATGTTTTCATTGCACCTCCCCTTACCATAAATAAGGAACAGGTTGATGAAGGTTTAGCTATTATATCCGAAGCTTTAACAATTGCTGATGCTCATGCTAAAGACCAATAAAAAAATGGAATCATCGTCTCTGTACAGCGAAGATCTTGCTCCCATTCCTTTAAACAAAAGAAGCTGGAACACCTGGAATTATGCGTGGTTTGCAGGTTTCTTAATCTCAGGGATGGTCTATTACATCCTGATGAAGTCCAGCGAAGTTCAATCAAACTCAATAAATTTAAAGGAGGAAATACAGTGTCAGTCCTTATAAAAAACGGAAGAATAATAACCGCATCTGAAGATTATATCGCAGATATCTTCATTGATGGGGAACAAATTAAAATTATTGGCCAGGATCTTCAGATGAGTGCCTCTAAACATATTGATGCCACGGGTTTGCTAATCTTTCCCGGTGGAATTGACCCACATGTGCATCTGGATATGCCATTTATGGGTACATTCTCAAGTGATAGTTATGAGACGGGGACCAGGGCTGCACTTTATGGAGGTACAACGACTGTAATTGATTTCGTACTTCAAACCCAGGGAGATACGTTAAAAAATGCATTGGCTGAATGGCGTTCAAGAGCTGATGGCAATGCGGTTGGTGATTACAGTTTCCATATGGCCGTGACAGATTTCAATCCGGAAACACAAAAAGAAATTAAGCCGTATCTGGACAGATTAACAACGGAAATCCAAACCGAAG
>CAYHRC010000170.1:0-6326 GCA_964358565.1 uncultured Sphingobacterium sp.
ATGATGTCTAAAAGATTTGCTGCAGATTTAGAATCCAGGTTGGCTGTAGGTTCATCAGCTAAAATAAACTGCGGTTTTGAGGCCAGGGCCCTTGCAACGGCAACACGCTGCTGCTGTCCACCGGAAAGATTGGAAGGTCTTTCATTTAATTTATCCTCCAGGCTGATCTCCTTAAATAATTGTTTGACTCTTGCTTCCCGGACACTCTTTTCAATGCGCTGCAGCTGCATGATAAATTCCACATTTTCTTTCGCTGTTAAGACAGGGATTAAATTAAAGGATTGAAATACAAATCCGATGTTCCTGAGCCTGAAATCTATGAGTTCATTTGCTGTTAAGAGGGTAATGTCTATGCCATTAATATAAATATTGCCTTCATCCGGTTTATCCAGGCCCCCAATCATGTTCAACAAGGTTGTTTTACCCGAACCGGAAGGACCCACTAAAGCTGTAAATTCACCCCTCACCAGGTGCAGATGGACATTATTTACTGCATAAACAGGAATAGTTTTGGGGTTATACACCCTGCTGATATTATGAGCATCAATAACTGTGTCCATATTTCAATTTTTATCTTCTTAAAGCTTCTACAGGCTGCAGGCCCAATGCCTTTACTGCAGGAAAAATACAGGAAACCAGAGCTGTCCCAACTACAATCAGGAGTAACCCGCCCAATTTTTCTCCCGGAAACTCCGGGTAAATGAGAGTACCAAATCCAAAACTGCTCATCATTTCTTTGCCCATACCTGATAAGTTAAGACCCCGTATATTATAATAACCAATGATCAGCCAGCCGGCCAGGATGCCGATGGGCGTCCCTGCAAGAGTTAGAAAAACCGTTTCCAGTAAAATCAGGAAAAAGATCCGTACCCGGTTAGTACCAAGTGCCAGCATCATCCCGATCTCTCTTGTCCTTTCCAATATGGCCATAAGCATGGTATTGATAATGCCAAAAGCCAAAGCGATCATGATAATGATCATTATGATATAAGAATACTGATTGACCGTTTTGACCAGCAGATCCGTTTCGGGAGATACATCTTTCCATGATTCGATAAGAAGATCCGGATATCTTTTTATTAAATTTTGCTGAATCAGGTTGACATCCTCGTTATTTTTAAGCAAGAGAGCAATCTCCTGGAAGGACTTATCTGTCCCCAGTAAAGTATTCAGATCTTTCATCTCAAGATACACATTCCTTTCATCAAGCGGGGCATTATCGCTCTGGTAAATGCCAATTACCCGGAATGCACCTGAAACAATGGTTTCTGAAGTATCTGTAAAGGTAAGAACCAGCCTGGAGTGGAGCTTTAATTTCATTTTCGCAGCCAGCTTTTTACCGATAAGTATTTCATTTTTCCGGGCCCCGTCAAAACCTGAACCTTCAATAATTTTGTTTTTTAGCTGTGATACTTCATACTCAGCTTCAGGAATGACCCCATTGATCTGCACACCTGCACTGCCTGTTGTAGTGGCAAGCATACCATTGGTAATGCTTCGGGGTGCAGCCAGCTTTATGCCCGGAATTGCAGCAAGATCCTTTAACAGACCATATCCATTTTGGATAACATAGCGAGCTTCATAATCTTTTTTAAAGTTAGGATCATGTATTTGCAGGTGCCCGGTTTCAGCATAAATTACAGTCTGGACACGGCTTTTCATCATTCCTTTATACAGAGCAAGAATAGCAATACCTGCAAACAGCCCTATCGCTATTGATAAGATGATTACGATACTGCGCATCTTATTGCGCCACACATTCCGCCATGCCATTATTAAGATCATTTTCTAACGTTTCATAGCCCTGACCGCATCTAAACGAAGCACCTTATACATCGGGTAAAGTGATAATATCAAACCAATCATCAATACGATCAAACCCTGATTTATGAAATTAGATGCATCAAATGAGGTGGGAAAGATGGGTTCAAATCCAAAGCGTTCATAAGCTTTTGCCGTTTCGCCCCCAATTCTTAAAGGACTTTTGTTTAAATAATAAACAAGCGGTATACTGGCAATAATACCAAGTATACAACCGGAAAGCATCGTAAACACCGATTCGAACAAGAGGAGAACAATTAGCAATCTTTTTTTCATGCCGATGGCTACCAGCATGCCCATTTCAAATCTCCTCTCCACCATCATCATCAGTAAGGTTCCAAAAATTCCAAAGCAGATCAGCATATATAAAATCCCCTGCACATATTGCATGTTATTGGTATCCGCTTCAATATGTTGTTTAATGTCGGGCAAGAGCTGTTCCCAGGTCATAACTTCGAATGAGGGCCCCAATGCAGAACCAAGGGTTGAAGCTGTGGATTGAAGTTCCTCAGGATCGTTTAGGGAAAGAATATAGGACGTAAACATCCCGTAGGCCCCATAGAGGTCCTGGGCTGCCGCCAGTGGCATAAATAAGGCTTTGTCGTTCAGATCAGGTGAACCAAACTTCAATATCCCTTTTATTAAATATTTTCCTGCGGCGGTGCTGCCATGATAGCCCTGCCCGATCAATACCAGGGTATCACCGACGCCTAATTTTAATCGTTCAGCCAGGCCCTGGGTTAAGAGCACAGCATGATCGTCGTCTTTCAGATACCGGCCTTTAACCAGTTTGTTTTTCAAAAGGGTGACCTGAGTTTCCTTTTCGGGATTAATGCCCAATACCAGGCATCCTTTGGTGATGTCTGCTGATGAGGCCAATGCGAAAGACTCCAGCCTTGGAGTAAGATCTGACACATTATTATCCTGTAAAATTTTCCTCTCCGTTTCAGCAGATTTTTCAAAACTATTATCAAGGATCTGTTCATCCCAATAACCCTGTTTATGTACCTGGACATAACCCGTGTAAAAGCTGACTACATTTTTTACCAGATTATTAAAGATCCCATCCTGAAGGCTGCTTGCCAGAACGGATAAAATGACGGCAAAGAATATTGCAGACATGGTAATGATCGTGCGGCCTTTGTTGCGCCACATATTTTTCCAAGCCATTCTGATCATCCACATCTTATTGTTGATTTTAAAATCAGGTTTTATTTAATGAATTATTGCAGCGTTTTCATTTTTTCTGTTGTAAAGAACCCATCATCAATCGCCCGGTTATATTTAATTGATTTATAGATCATTTCTGTTTTCTGGTTCTTTTTATCGGCCGGTATCATCTCAAAACGTGTTGGAATCAGCCTTCCATCCATTACTTTCACATCAAATGCATTCATGGTATTGATGAGCTGTCCGTCTTCATCATAAAATCGGCTATGAAGTTCCAGGAAGTCTTTTTTATCGATACTTACCATGACTTTACTCCATACCACCGCAGTTTCAGGCTTTGGTATCATCTGAATGATATAGCAGCTCCTGTTTTGAATTACCGTATCCCCTGTAATAGTATGATCGTAATCCTCGACAATGGAAGATTCCTTTACCAGGTCGTCATTGGTAAAATCCGTTCCCATCCAGCTTTGGCTCATCATAGATGGAGGCAGTTTAATAGTCCGTTCCAGGGCGGGCATCCAGTTCCACACTTCCTTTTTTCTTTTCAGAAAAGTAATGCCCTTGTCTTTTGCAGGAGATAAAACAAAAATCATTGAAAGATCCGTCCCCTTCGTCCATACTTTACATTGCATTTCCCTCGACCAGGCAGGACGGATGGTCTTAATACTCATTTCGCCCTGCATGCTGTTACCACGCATTTTTTGATCGGCTTTTTTAACGATTTCTTTGGCATTCTGAGCCAGGAGAATATTTGAGAAACTAATTGCTAGTGCTATGCTGAAAAAGAGTATCCTCATCCTGTTTCTATTAAATATATATTTGAATAAACCCAGAAATCAGGGTTTTGTTATATGATTAAATCTAATCAAAACGCCTAAGCCTTCACCATTTTAATTTCATAAACCAAAAGATATTTTTTAAAATATGAGAGCTTTTTCTCAAAGATATTTGTTTAAGTTATATAGAAACATGAACGACTGGGCATCCCGTAAATCCTGAATTAATTCCATTATCCGGCTCTATTTTCCTCGCCTTCATGTCCATATTCATAAAACTATCTATCATGGAAACTAACACAAAAACAACGCAGCCTTTATGGACCTATACATTGAGGCTGTCGATGCTGGTATTACTGGCATGGTTCTTACTCTGCTCCTGCAGGAAAAATAATTTTTCGAATGAACCTCAGGACGCGGCGTCATTCAATGTTGTGAATGCTTCGCCAGGACCCCTAACAATTAATTTTTTCCTGAACAATTACCTTGTAAACGGACCAGTCCTGGCCTATACCCAGGGAAGCGGCTATATCCTTGCAACCACCGGAATAAGAAAATTTGATGCTACAGCAGGAGGTTCAGTTAAGTCTCTGGTAACAGATACCATTGAGCTCCAAAAAGACAAGTATTACACGATATTTATAAGTGGCCCTAATACCTCATTATCAACCCTTGTAACTGAAGATGATCTGTCACTCCCCCCTTCAGGTAAAGCAAAGATAAGGTTCATACAACTTAGCCCGGATGGCGGAACCCTTGGACTGGGCATAAAGGGAGGAGCCGTTCTTTTTGCTGTTCAGGCATTTAAAACTGTATCGCAATTTATAATTATTGACCCTGCATCATACACTTTTGAATTGAAAAGTAATGGAAGCGCAATAGATGAATCCACTGCGGATCTCATGGCTGGTAAAATATATACTGTGTGGGCAGGTGGATTAAAAGAAGGAATACAAACTTCTTCTGTACAATTACAGATAAGCATGAATAATTGAATTAATGGATAAAACCTAAGAGAATTTCTCAAAAGGGCCCATTGCATGATAAAAACTGCTTATGAATATACCTTTAAATCATTACAGAAGGGATTGCAAAGCTTTGTGCAGGGACGAACCAGCAGCGTCATTCGGGAAATTAATAGATGATCTTACCTGTAGCTGTTACCAGGGATGCGATACGCACTGCATCAAAAATCCGCTCCTCGGTGGTGCCCAGTTTAATCAGTGAATCCTCATGTGCATTTACACACATTTCGCATCCGTTTACTGCGGAAATCGCCAGGCTCAGAAGCTCAAAGAATTCTTTACCCGTAACAGGTTTCATCATGATCTGCATGCGGATGCGTGCTGGGATCTGTCCGTATTTTTCCTTTTGCGTAAAGTGACGGAAACGGTAAAAAATATTATTTGATGATAATAGGGAAGCACAAGCTGCTGCTTCAGCTGTTTCTTCCTCCCCTGCTCCCGCCTGTTCAGCCTTCCGGGTATAAAAATCAGTCAGCGGCTTATTCGCATTGTTTACCGCAGTACTGAGCCCGATTAATGCGGCTTCTTTTTCTGATAAGTGCTCTGATGTAAGGGTACTGTTAAAATTCAGCTTCAGGTCGCGCAGGTAACGGGAATTTCCTTTTTCAAGAAGATCAATGCTTGCATTCCGGTAATTGAAATCAAGACCTGTCAGACCGAGTATTTCCTGTATTACTTCTGTACTTTCGTTCATGGCATGAATTAAAAAAGGATCCGCAATTAAGCGAATCCTTTGAATTAAAAATTATGCAGTTAATGTATCCTGACCTTTTTCCCAGTTACAAGGACAAAGCTCATCAGTTTGTAAAGCATCCAGCACACGTATAACTTCTTTAACATTCCGGCCTACGTTCAGGTCATTTACACATACCCATCTTACAATGCCTTGCGGATCAATGATAAATGTAGCACGGTAAGCGATCTTTTCTGTTGGCTCAAGGATACCCAGATCTTCTGCCAGTGATTTGGAAGTATCTGCCAGCATTGGGAACTTAAGGTCACGAAGATCTTCATGATCTCTTCTCCATGCTGCATGTACGAATTCAGTATCTGTTGATGCTCCGATCAGGCGTGTATCGCGGTCGCGGAATTCACCGTATGCTTTATTGAACTCAGAAATTTCTGTCGGGCAAACAAAGGTGAAGTCCTTTGGCCACCAGAACATAACGGTCCAGACATTATCATCGTTTGTAAGAGATTCAGATGTGATGGTATCGAATTCTTTCCCTTTTTCAATGCTAACTGCTGCTTTTTTTTCGAATGAGGGGAATTTTTGGCCTATAGTGATCATAGTATTTTTATTAAAATTTCAAAGTGCAAAGGTAAGCCTTTGAGGTTTTGAATCAAACGAAGATTGGAAAATGACAAGAATATGAGCAGGCTGTATCTTAAGGCTCATCAAAAAAAAATATTTATGAAATTTCGCCCCCTGGCTGCTTAATTTAAAAAACCGGATTCAAAAACCTATGTTGTCTTAATATAATTCTATGATCATGGAAACAAGAAAATTAGGTAATCAGGGACTTGAGGT
>CAYHRC010000171.1:0-6322 GCA_964358565.1 uncultured Sphingobacterium sp.
ATTAAAAAGAATTTTTTGTTTGAGAATTCAGGAAACAGAACTTTATTGCATAGTTCTTTTTTTTTCATAATTTTGTGTATTACAAGGTTAATAATCTGATTATTAGTTCGCACTACGATTGGATGATGAAAGACAGGGAATGTTGTCGCATTTCCTGCTTTTTTGTTTAGTAAATTTTCACTTCATTATCTGTCAGTTTATAGTTAAAGGATTTTATTAATTGCATGGCTTCTAAAGCTTGGATTACATTCTCGTTTATAAAAACACCAGTAAACCGGTACGATCTTATCGTCGGATCGTCCAGTATTATCCGCACATTATACCAGCGTTCAAGCTTTGGCAGCAGATCTTCGAAAGATTCATTCTGAAACACAATCATATTCTCAGTCCAGGAAATTTCCTCTAAATATTCCTCATTTCCGACCTTCACAGGAGAGATATTTTCAATCATCAGAACAGAGCTGCTGTCCTTATCTGCAGGCTTTTCGCTTCTTTTTGTTAATGCGAATTTTTCAGATGGCTTAAGAAGAAACTTTTGCTCCGAGCGATCATTAATGGTCAGCTCGATGGAACCTTTTATCAGTGTAGTTTCCGATTCTCTGTCACCCGGATAATCCTTGACATTAAACTCAGTACCCAAAACTTTAATAGCGATTTTGTTGGTCTTAACAATAAAGGGCCGTTTTTTATCATGAGCTACTTTGAAAAATGCCTCACCAGTCAAGATCACCTCGCGCTGACCATGGTTTTGCATATCCAGATCATAGGAAAGCTTACTATCACTGTTAAGCCTTACAAAAGTGCCGTCAGGAAGTTTAATTTCCTTGCGTATACCTTTTCCGGCAAAGATATCTACTCTTACTTCTTTGTTTGTTGAAGTATAGAAAATTGAAAAGTAAAGACTGCTGGAGAGTATAATAAATGCAAGGGAAGCAAAAACAAGGACAGGGTTTTTAAAATAACTGTAGATACCTTTCCTTTTGGTCTCAAAATCGAGATCATCCTGAAATTTTATTTTATGCTTTTCAAAGGCTTCATCCAGCTTATCCAGATCCTCTGCCTGACCCAAATCCCAAACCTGTTCTAACAATGCCTCATAATATATTGCATCAGGATATTGCGACAGGAGATACGACAGTTCACCCTGCTCTTCAGGCGTGGCCTCCCCAGCAATTTTCCGTGTTAATAATTCAACTATGCGATGCTCATGCATGATGGTTCAGACTCTTTCTCGTGAGTTTTCTTAAAGGACAATGATAAAAGAGGAATTCCCTAGTGTGTCCTTACAATTTAATTTTGAAACATATACTTTTAAAAGAAAAGTCATTAAATTATCTCTCCATTTATGCGCTGCATTGCCCCTTTTAGGGACAAAATATCGGTAGTAGTAAATTGACTTTAAGTAAACAAAGTCCCTTAGGGACGCGATATTATTCTATCGTTTTAAAAATATATCGCTCATCATAATCAACCTCGAATTTTTCAAGAAACTTTTTATACTCTTCCAAAAAAGTGATTTTACGATGATGCACCTCCTGATTTTAACTGCAAAGATCGCCTGGATGTGAATTTGAGTGTAGGTATTTGCCATGATCTGAAATTTATATCTCGTCCCTAAAGGGACTTCATTAAATTATCATAATGTTTTGATTCTACCTATATTTTACCCCTATGGGACTTAAAAAACTCATCCCTAACCGACCCAAATTAGAGAAATAGCATAAAATAGCATTGTTAATTAACCCCGAAAACTTAAAAAATGCAGCATATTAAATTTATCACTCCCTTGTCTGAATGTTTTTTATTTGTAATCGGTAAAATCATTCCGGTTCCGCCCAATTTCGTTTTTTAAGCGGTCGGTGCGGACACTGGAGCGGGTGCCTGCCGGAGCTGGTGTCTCCACGAGCCACTTGAAAATCCTTAAATAATGGCATTGAAGGTTCGCCCTATTTTATCTGGAACTCGGCTTTAAATATTCTGGCAAGTTTTTGCGTGGCAGCAACCAGATGTGCATCTACGGTTTTAACAGATATAGATAGAATTTCGGATATTTCCTTGTAGCTCAGATTATTCTCTTTTGCCAGTTTAAAGACTAGCTGGCATTTAGGGGGTAAGTTCTGGATAGCATTTTCAAGCCGATTTTTCAGCTCATTGTCAATGATTAATTGCTCCGGATTTGAACTATCAAAGTAAAAAGCAACGTCAATTTCATCTAATGAAGTTGTTTTATTTCTGGAATTCTTCTTGATGGTATTTAGCGAAAGATTTTTCGTAATGACAAGGGCATAAACGTGAACATTCTTTATCTCAGCCAGTTTGTTTCTGTTTCGCCATAAGGTGATCAGTACATCATCGGCAATCTCCTCAGCCGCCTCATTTGAATGAAGTATACAAAATGCGAATTTTTTTACAGGAATATACAGCAGATTAAAAAGCTCCCGGTAAGCGTTCTCCGACCCTGAGACGGCAATGCGGCTAACAATATCAGGCAATTGATTAAATTGTCGTTTCACCAAGTTAAACTTTGTTAAACTCTAAGGTAACAGAATTTTTATATTGTTTTTTAACAGAGCAAAAAATAAAATAATCACTAAAGCGTTTACCTGTCTATTTTTTTAGAATTTTCCATATTACATCAAACACCTCAGGAGCAGAGATAGAGCTACCCTCATGTTTATAGTCAGAAATTAAAACCGGCTGGTACTCCGGCGGCACACCTGTCCGGCCATGTGAGCCCCTGATGAGGCCTGCATCCAGGGGGATCACATCCATCACATATCTAAACCCTGCCTTCTTTCTTAACAATTTGTATCCGGCACGAAGTTTCGAGCTCATAAACATTTCTACCGGATCATACCCCGGCTTTTTATGAATATCAACACAGCGGGCATAATCCGGCGCCTTTTCATCATCCAGCCAGAAATAATAGGTGAACCAGCTGTTCTCGCCGGCCATGAGTACCAGATCGCCCGAGCGTTCATGATCAATATGATGCGCAGCCTGTTCTTCTTTATTCAGGATAAGTTCTATTCCCGGAACACCTTCCAGCAGTTCCCTGACAAGGGCTGTCACGGAAGGATCATTAATATAAACATGCGCTATTTGGTGGTCGGCAACTACAAAGGCTTTAGAAGCTCCGGCATCCAAAAGTTCAAGACCTCTTTCAATGCGGATCTCCAATAATCCATGTTCCCTGAACAGGCGGTTTAAATGGATTGGATTGTTTACCGGGCTTATCCCATATTCGGAAAGCAACATAATCTCAGCACCTTTATTTTCATAGAATGTAACCAGCTGCTTAACTACATCATCAAGTTCCTTCAGCTCTTTATCAATTTTTGCGAAGTCCGGACCGAATTTTTGCAGACAATAATCGAGGTGAGGAAGATAAATGAGGCTGAGCGTAGGATCGTAAAGGTCATCGGTCAACATCGAGGCATCTGCGATCCATTGGGTTGACTTGATATTAGCTCCCGGTCCCCAGAACTGAAATAAGGGAAAAGCTCCCAGCTTATCCTGAAGCACATCGCGTAAAGTGGCCGGATGTGAATAGCAATCAGGCATCTTACGGCCATCTGCCAGATAGTTTGGACGCGGTGTTACGGCATAATCAGCCGAAGAATACATATTATACCACCAGAACATATTTGAACAGGTAAAGCCCGGATCTTCCTTTTTTGCTTTTTCCCAGATCTTTTCGCCGGTGACCAGCTTATTCGACTGTTTCCAGAACTTAATCTCACATTCCATGCGGTCATACCATCCATTCCCAACAATTCCGGTTTCTGCAGGCCATTTCCCGGTTAAATAAGTTGATTGTGCAGATGTGGTTAAAGCTGGTAAAAGAGGCTCTATGTTTACCAGGTGTTTCCTGGCAATATATTCCTTAAGAAAGGGTGTATGTTCCCCGATCAAAGAGCCTGATAGTCCAACTACATCAATAACAACCGTTTTATTCATAGCCATGCTCTTAGCTTAAAGTATTTTTCACCCAATTCAATTCCCTTATAATGGATAGATTCAGGGGCGCTTTTAATATGTCGGGCAAAACTTCCCAGGTATAGGTTTCAACTTCCATATGATTGGTGAATGGAGTAGCTTTCTGTACGTTTAATACGGTGATAATGTCGGATTGCGTAGACTGCAAAAGACCCAGATCCTCATTAAAGACCGGGACATGAAAATGTGCCCGCCATTCATTTACTAAGGGATTTTCGCCGGCAGCAATCGCATCCGGCAAATCCCGGTACCGCAAAAGGCGGCCATCTCTTTGTCGCATCACTACCTGATGCAGATAAGTAGGTTCATTAAATTTCGAAAAGGCCTCTGTTATACGTGCTTTTGCATGCAGATCATCAGGAATACTGGCTTTCAAAGCAGCACTGATCTGAATTTTTCCAATCAGGATCCCTTTGCGGGATAATTCTTCAATGATCGCCGAATGAGGCTCATAGCCGATCGCAAAATGACAAACATCATAACATAAACAAACATGTTCTTTCACTGAGCTTTCAGCCTGCTCTGCTGTCATCTGAAGATTCTGTACTAATACCTGTCTGGCCATCGGGACAAGGTCGTTTTCAAACCAGTCTATAAATTCAGCACCCGTTTCCAATAACCCATCGGGTTCAGGTTCAATATCAAGATGCAACAGCATGCCCTTAGACCGCTTTATCCTGATCAATTCTTCAACAACGTGCAGGATATTTTGCGTCGCAGTCTTTTTGGCTTCTGCTCTTGCAGCTTCTGTTTCAAACCAATACTTATAACTTAGCGGAGAGGTGGAGATGCCACCATCCATATCAGGAGGCAGCAGTTTTTCAAGGATCCGGAACAGACGAAGAGTATATTCACGTCTTTCGGGATTAGTCCAGTCGGGAGTATGAACTTTATCTTTTACTACCGCATGATGAAAATCCCCGTAAGGGAAGCCATTCATGGTAAATACGTATGCATTATTGACTGAGAGCCATGCTTTGAAAGCAGCCAGTTCCTCATCCCGAATTAGTTCAAGGCTTGCTGCATTTGACAGGCGCAAGCCTATTCCCATGGGCTGGTCATTGGAAACCTGCGATTTTATGTAGGGGAAACTTCGCTTTAAAGCCTCAAAGTGATCAGGCCAGCTTTCGCCTGGATGTATATTTGTACAATAGCTTAAGTGTCCGGAAGCTAGTTTCATAGTCTTTATTTTCTTTTGGAATCCGGTGCATTCTGAAAGGCTTTTAATCTTTCCGAGGCCTGTTTAAGCACTTGCGGGTCAATTTCATGCACCTCTGCACCCCTGCCTATTTTATCAAGCAGCATGATCGTGAGCTGCCCGCCTAAATGTTCACGGAACTCTTCCAGTCCAAGCAGGATACCATTGTTACTATTTCCAAATTCCATTAAAGGATGAGTAAGATCAAAACCCAGTTTTTTCAATAGGAGAAGAATCCTTTCTGCTTCATCATTGGCTAATCGTCCGCATAAATTGGAATATATCGTATCAAGAGCCATGCCCATAGCCACAGCTTCGCCATGATTTACTTCGAAATTTGAAAGCTGCTCTAATTTATGTGCGCTCCAATGACCAAAATCCAGCGGCCGTGAAGAACCTGTTTCAAAAGGATCCCGACCTGCAATATGTTCCATATGAAGTTCTGCACATCTGTAGATCAGGTACTTCATTGCCTCCAGATCACGACCTGCAAGAGCCGATGCATTTTGCTCCAGCCAGTCGAAAAAAGCAGCGTCCTTTATCAGGGCAACTTTAACAGCTTCAGAGATACCGGAGCGCCAGTTACGTAAATTAAGACTTTCCAGTAAGCTTTCATCATTGAATACAGCCACCGGCGGGGAGAAGGTCCCCAGGAAGTTTTTCTTTTCAAAATAGTTGATGCCGTTCTTAACACCTACACCTGAATCGTTTTGAGAAAGAACTGTCGAAGGAATACGAATATGCTTAATACCCCGGTGAGATACTGCAGCAGCATATCCGGCAAGGTCAAGGACGGAGCCACCCCCTACTGCAGCAATATATGAATGCCGGTCAATACCATGTTTATTTACAGCTTCCAGGATACGATCGAAATAGCGGATATCATTCTTAACAACTTCGCCACCCGGAAGAAGCAAAATCTCCGGAACCAGCCGCACGGCCGTATAGGTCCGGAAATAATCTTTAACCTGTTGAACTACATCATTTCCAGCATCCTGGATTCCCTGATCAACAATAAAAAGTATTTTACGGGGGATGCCCGGGGTATCCAATCCCGTAAGGAAATCATTTAAAAGAGTATTTGAAATATTAAAAAGTCCGCTTGTAAAATAAACTTTGTACTCA
>CAYHRC010000172.1:0-2315 GCA_964358565.1 uncultured Sphingobacterium sp.
CAAGGCTGTAAGTTTCATTAAGCACATTATCCATACCCGCAAAAACATCAATTATTGGCTTCCCTGGTTTAGAGCTTCTCCAACCCGCTTTAAAGTGTACCAGGTTGTATTCCTTTGAATAAACACTATTTGCATCATTCAATGCGATCTTTGAAGTATAGTTATGCTGGGCAAACAGATAAAAATTCTTTTTAAAGCGAAGATCCACTCCCGTTACAAGGACTGTCCTTGGTACACCGGTTAAACGGTTTCCCGAATAATCAGCACTGCCATTTACAAAATCCCGGAAAAAATATTTGCTGAGTGTATAGCTGTTCTGAATCTGAAGTCCGCTAAGTATGCCCTGTGTTCCCGGCTCGATGATCCAGTAAGAAGCCTGTGTCTCAAAGCCTGTTTGCCTGGTGCCACCGGCATTTAAATAGAACTCGGTATCATTGCTGTTCACCCTGCGAACGATAGCATTTTCTAAGCGGTATTGAAAGATCGACGCATCAAGCCATAACCTGTCACGGATGTCACGAAAACGGAGTCCAGCCTCATAATTCCAACCGGTTTCAGACTCAATAGAGGTATTTATTTTATTATCCGATGCTCTGACTTCAGCAATTGTAGGAGGGGAGTATCCGCGGCTAACAGAAGAACGCAAAGCAAGATTGTCATATATCTGGTAAGATAATGCAAAACGAGGCATTAATTCAGGATCAAATTTCCGTGTATAGCGCGATGTTGGAGTACTGATATTCTTATCGAATTGATATTGATAGTAATTTAAACTTGCAGCGACTTCTGCTGTAAGTTTCTCACCAATATTGGCAGAAAAGCGACTGAAATAGAAGAATTGGCGTGAAATTATATCATCCTGCACCTGAAGATTGCCTCTGATCCCTTTATTGTTGGCATAATTGGCAATATCAGCGCTGGTACCCTGCAATTCAAGGCCGGCATTCCATTTCCAGCCAATAAAAGTGTTTTGCTTGCCGGTTAATTCTAAATAGGTACGAAGACCAAGAGTTCCCTCATTACGAACCTCATAATTGGTAATGAAAGGGTTTGTATAATCGGTATGTGTACCATATAGTGCAAGCACATGACGGAAATTTGAAGTAATTTTAGCTTCATTGACAATGCCGCTATAAAAAGTCTTATTTTCAATACGAGCCTTTTGTACTACAGGACCAGCTGCAAATGAAGTGGATGGCCTGGCAGCCTGTGGATTAGCAGAATACTGTGCCAGGGTTAAGCCACCAGGTGTTTTATAGTTGAGATCAGAATAGAAGGCAAGGACACGCAGCTGATTTGTTCTTAAATAATTCCAGCGATACATCATCTGGCCATAATTTCTATTCATGGCGCTGTGTTCGCGATAACCGTCAGATTGTTGATATGAATGATTTATGTTCAGGTACTGATTTGTCCACTTTTTTTGCAAAGCCACTTTTTCCTGGAATAATCCATAGGAACCGCTGCTAATGCTGGCAGATCCCCAGGTACTGTCTGCACGCTTATCCACAGGGTTGATTAAAACAACACCCCCTGAATTAGCTCCGAACAAACTTCCGTCAGGTCCTTTCAATACTTCAATATTATGGATACTGCCCACATCAAGCAGGTTTAAATAAGTATTACCACCTGCATCTGTTAAGGGAAACTCATCAATATAAACCTTTACATTCCTGATTCCGAAAGGGGAGCGTAACAAACTGCCGCGAATAGATAAGCGATAGCTGCCGGGAGATCGTTCTTCCATTCTTATTCCGGGAACTGCATTAAATGCTGGCAGCATAGTGATGCCCGGCTGATCTCTTAATTGTTTATTGCTGATTAAACTTACGGAGGAGGGGATACGTAGAATTGGCTGTTCAGAAAGATATGCCCTGATCACTACTTCATCCATTTTCTGTACTGAATCAACCTTAGTTTGAGAAAAGCTGAACTCATAGCAAAGCATCAGAACCAGTATAAGTGTAATACGGGAAACATTGTAATATATAGCTGTTTTCATTTTTTTGGATTCAATCTTGCCTGATGAGATTAGGTTTAAAGCGGTGCTAATTTATAAAACTTCACTGGGTTTCATGAGCTTATCTATTCAATCTTCGGGATGGATTGTAAAATTATTGTATCAATTAATTTATTCAGGTGCCTATCATCGGTTAAGGTCTTGTTTCTTTTGCACACTTTTGTCTGCCGGCCCTGACCCGGTACCACCCCTTCGAACACCAGACTTACGAAATTGCTCTCCGATTTGCCGATAAATTTCGTCAGTCGCTTTTGAGTCTATTTAAGTTGTGACTGACGAAGTCTCCTTCCGCTCG
>CAYHRC010000172.1:2415-6300 GCA_964358565.1 uncultured Sphingobacterium sp.
ACATCCAAAAAAAAGCTCATCCCGTTTTAGGATGAGCTAGAAGTATATTTTTATTTGTGTAAAATTATTCGAAGTATTCCTTCATCTTTTCAAAGAAACTCTTTTCATTTTTTCCTGGCTGAGGCTTAAAGTTAGGTGATTCCTTCAGATGGTCCAACATATCCCGTTCCTCTTTTGATAATGCTTTTGGTGTCCAGATGTTGACATAAATAAGCTGATCACCGCGATGGTAAGAATTCACTTCAGGAACACCCTTGCCTTTGAGACGTAAAATTTTACCACCCTGTGTACCCGGTTCTATTTTAATCTTTGCTTTACCGTCTATAGTAGGAACCTCTACACTTGCACCGATGGCTGCCTCAATGAAACTAATGTGAAGGTCATATATGATGTTATTACCCTCTCGTTTTAATGTTTCGTGTGAAAGTTCTTCTATCAGGATGATAAGATCTCCGGGAATACCTCCGCGTGGAGCTGCATTACCCTTACCGCTCATTGATAGCTGCATACCTTCGCTTACACCTGCTGGGATATTAATGCTGATGGTTTCTTCACCGCGGACGAGGCCTTCGCCATGACAAACAGTGCATTTTGCAGTTATCTCAGTTCCTTCACCATTGCAGGTAGGGCAGGTGCTTGTAGTCTGCATCTGACCTAAAATGGTATTGGTAACCCTGCGCACTGCGCCACTTCCATTACAGGTAGTACAGGTATGAAATGATGATTTATCTTTTGCTCCGCTTCCATCGCAGGCTGCGCAGATGATTTGTTTGTTAACTTTTACTTTTTTCTCAACCCCTTTTGCAATCTCTTCCAGGGTCAGCTTAACCTTAATTCGCAGGTTGCTGCCACGTGAGACACGCCGGCCGGAGCGGGATTGCTGTTGTCCGCCAAAAAAGCTGTCAAAAGGACTGCCTCCACCTCCGCCACCACCAAAAATATCCCCAAACTGGCTGAAGATATCTTCCATATTCATGTTGCCACCACCGTAACCGCCTCCATTAGCACTTGCCGCTCCGCCGGCATGACCGAACTGGTCATATCGCTTTTTCTTATCGGAATTACTGAGAACTTCATAGGCTTCAGCTGCTTCCTTAAAGTTATCTTCCGACTTTTTATCACCCGGATTCTTATCTGGATGATATTTAATAGCCATTTTTCGATAAGCCTTTTTTATCTCATCTGCACTGGAAGAACGTGTTACCCCAAGTATATCGTAATAATCTCTTTTCGTCATTTCTTTATTTCAACAATAGGCCATTCGTCATGCGCTGATAGGTTCAAGCGCGTTAACTGAATGGTTTATTATTTTTTATGCACCAATAATAACTTTTGCAAAACGGATTACCTTATCATTCAGGTAATAGCCCTTTTCTAATTCATCTAAAACCTTTCCTTTCATGTCAGGTGAAGGAGCGGGTATATTCGTAATACCCTCGTGAACATCAGCATTAAACTCTGTTCCCATCGATTCCATTTCCTTCAATCCTTTCTGCATCAGGGTATTTTTCAATTTGTTGTGTACAAGTTTGATCCCTTCTTTAACAGCTTCGATATCAGTAGCTGTTTCCATTGATTTAAGGGCCCTTTCAAAATCGTCAATTACAGGCAAAAGATCAACAATCACATCTTTCCCGGCAACCTGAAGTAATTCTAAACGTTCTTTACTGGTACGACGTTTAAAATTGTCGAATTCTGCATATAAACGAAGATGTTTATTCTGCCAATCTGCAATTTCTCCTTTTAATCTATCTTCTTCAGATAGTTTATCACCTGCTGGTTCTGTGATAACTTCATTGCTTTCCTCAGTCTCTTGCAGCACATCCTTCTGATCTTGATTTTCAGGATTTGCAGGTTCTTCTATATGGTTCTTCTTCTTTTTATTTAACATTTCTGAAAAGTTCATTATTAAATTATTGACAATTTTTTTGCCAAAAGACAAAACCCGTCAAGCTGTCAGCATTTTACAGATATAATCCTTAAGAAATCAGAGTCTGCCTTTAGCTAAAAAAAAATCTTTTAGGGATGTGGGTTGAATTTAAATTGTCGCATCCTCATGTACCAACCCGCCTTCACATTTAATTATCCTGGTTGGAAACTTTCGTATAATATGGAAATCATGTGAAGCTATAAGGACGGATGTGCCGGAAAGACTGATCTGTTTTAACAGGCTTACGATCTCTTCTGAGGTATCCGGGTCCAGGTTTCCGGTCGGTTCATCAGCCAGTATTATTTCAGGATCATTTAGCAAAGCACGGGCTATAACTACCCGCTGCTGTTCTCCACCTGATAATTCATGCGGCATTTTTTTAATTTTCGACCTCAATCCGACTTTTTCAAGCACATCACGAATACGCTCTGATATAAGCTTTTCATCCTTCCAGCCTGTGGCCTTCATGACAAACTCCAGATTTTGCTCAATTGACCGGTCGGTAAGAAGCTGAAAATCCTGAAAGACAATTCCAAGCTTTCGGCGGAGATATGGAATATCCTTTTCTGCAAGTTTTTTTAAGTTGAAACCTGCAACCTGGCCTTCACCATTGGCAACATGAAGTTCCCCATAAATTATCTTTAACAGACTGCTTTTTCCTGAGCCTGTCTGCCCAATGAGGAAGACAAATTCTCCCGGGTTTATATGAAGGTTAACATTGCTTAATACAAGGTGCTTTTGCTGGTATACATCGACACCTTCTAGGTTTATAACGGAATTGCCAGTCATAATCAGATCTCTAGTTTTAAAATTTGCCCGAAAGGCAGCTCTTTGATTTTTTCCATAATGTAATCAGCTTTATCAGCAAGTCCGGCTTTATTAAGGGCCTTTTCGGGTCTGTCCAGGCGGAAATATGCTAGCAGCGTGAATTTCTCATCTCTCAATTGGACGTAATCCGGAATTTTTGCCACTCCTTTTACTTTAATCACATACATTAAGGCCAAAGTTAATTCTTAATTCTTATAAATCTATGTATTAAAGTCCCTGTTCAGATCAATTCAGGCCCTGGGCAATGAAAATTTCTGACTTGTTATTTAGTTAAGCTTAGCAAAAATGCCATTGTGTCTATATTATCTGCATAATCCCATAAAGAAGGATGCTGACTTTGCCCGAAAGGCAGAACGCTGAGATCCAAGGCTAAGCTGCTAACCACACATTGGATCTGTTCCGATTTTCCCTTTAGTTCCTGTTCGACTTGATTTAAATCATCATACTCTTCGTAATATAATACAGCCAGAGGGGATGCCAGCCGCTGATCTTTTTTCAATAATAAAAAGCCATTATCCAGGTGCTTTTCGAGATTTACAAGGAATATTGATTTGTTATAATCATAATTATTGTTGTATTTGTGATGATCTGAAACCGATTTAAAATCCTCAATTGATTCAAAGAAATTTTTAAAATCATAGCCGCTGGGCACATATAACTTTGAAACATTCCTGCAGCCAAGACCATAGTAATCGAATATGTCATTCCCCAGCGCCCGGAGCTCTTTCCTGCTTTCTTCACCACTTAATACTGCCACACTATTGCGGTTTTTGCGGATAATATGAGGAACACTGCCGAAATAATACTCAAAATAGCGGGAAGTATTATTACTTCCCGTCGCAATTACCGCATCAAAATTTTTAAGCCTTTCAATGTATTCGATGTGGGAACTGAAAGAAGGTTCTATTTCTGTAAGCTTTCGTAATAAAAATGGGATTAGCTTTTGATCCTGTGAGGATAGCTTGATCAAGGCCTTATGCCCGGCAGCTAAAACACAAATGATATCGTGAAAACCAACCAGCGGTATATTGCCAGCTAAAATCAGACCCACTGATAACATAGTTTGCCCTTGGTCAGGATCCAGATTATAGGTGCTTTTTTCCAACCATTTTTCCAGGTCATCCCTG
>CAYHRC010000173.1:0-6299 GCA_964358565.1 uncultured Sphingobacterium sp.
TATGAACTGTCCTCATCACTGTGAAATTTATATTCAAACGGGCGAATTCGTATTGCTTTGAAGGGAAAATGTCTAACTGCTCAATAAACCAGTCATATAATGGCCTGTGAGGAATAAACTCAAGGGTACAAATTGAATGTGTTATTTCCTCTATTGCATCAGATTGCCCATGAGCAAAATCATACATCGGGTAGATGCACCATTTATCTCCTGTACGGTGATGATGCGCATGTTTTATACGGTACATGAGCGGATCCCGCAAATGCATATTGGGAGATTCAAGATCTATTTTAGCCCGAAGTACTTTTGCACCGTCAGGATAATGCCCTGCTTTCATCTCTTCAAACAAACGGATATTCTCTTCAACGCCCCTGCTTCTGTCCGGCGTTGGTGTGCCGGGTTGTGTGTGGGTACCTTTTGCTTTTGCTATCTCTTCAGATGAGCTGTCATCCACATAAGCCATTCCTTTTTTAATGAGAGTAAGTGCATAGTCATACAGTTTATCGAAATGATCTGATGAATAAAGTTCTTTATCCCATTCAAAACCAAGCCAGTGAATATCTTCCCTTATACTGTCTACATATTCCGTATCCTCGGTACTTGGATTGGTATCGTCAAACCTCAGATTTGTTTTGCCATTATATTTATCCGCAATGCCAAAATTTAAGCAAATTGATTTTGCATGTCCGATATGAAGATAGCCATTAGGCTCGGGCGGGAAACGTGTTTGAACACGACCCCCGTTTTTACCATTCCGGATATCTTCTTCAATGATTTCTTCTAAAAAACTCAATGATCTTTCTTCACTCATAACCTGCTTTAAGAGGGTACAAAAATAACAAAAATTAATGTCTTCCTGAGAGCTAATCGGCAAGCGTAAGCTTATTTTACATTAGGGTAATAGAGATTACAATTCAATATTCTTATTACTTTTACATAACGCTTATGACAAATTCAATAAATCGTCCGATACGGGTTCTTGTTGCCAAGGTGGGCCTTGATGGCCATGACCGGGGTGCTAAGATCATTGCGACCTCCCTGAGGGATGCAGGAATGGAAGTTATTTATACGGGCCTCAGACAAACCCCCGAAATGGTGGTAAACACCGCTTTACAGGAAGATGCGGATGCTATTGGTATCTCCATATTATCAGGTGCCCACATGACGGTTTTCCCTAAGATCATCCGCATAATGGAAGAAAAAGGTCTCAAAAACGTTTTAATAACTGGCGGTGGTATAATTCCGGAAGAGGATATGAAAGTACTTCATGATATGGGTGTAGGCAAACTTTTCCCGCCCGGAACTAATACGAAAGACATAGTAAACTATATCACCGGATGGGTAACTGAGAACAGACAGTTCTAATATTAAATCTCTTTTAAAGAAAGACCATGACCTCCAAAAACTTAATTCTCGAAATCAGGGATCGCATTCTGTACATTACTATCAATCGCGAGAACAAATTAAATGCATTGAATAAAGCCACCTTAGCAGAGCTCCATACAGCTCTTGCAGATACTTTTCATGATCCAAAGGTTGGTGGAATCATAATTACAGGAGCGGGTCAGAAAGCCTTTGTTGCAGGAGCTGACATTTCTGAATTTGCTGCATTTGATGTTGATGAAGGAAGAGAACTTGCCAGAGAAGGTCAAAGCAAGGTGTTTGATGTGATACAAAATAGTGAAAAACCTGTAATAGCAGCCATAAATGGTTTTGCACTGGGCGGCGGGCTTGAACTGGCTTTGGCCTGTCACATCCGGGTTGCCTCCTTAAATGCAAAAATGGGATTACCTGAGGTTAGTCTCGGTTTAATTCCTGGTTATGGCGGCACCCAGCGCTTATCTGAGCTGGTTGGTAAGGGACGCGCATTGGAAATGATCCTGACTGCAGATATGATCTCTGCCGATGAAGCCTACAGAATCGGACTCGTTAACCATGTCGCCGCAGCTGTAGATCTGTTATCTAAATCCGCGGAAATTTTACAAAAGATCATGAGCCGATCTCCCTTTGCAGTAGCCTGTGCTATACGCGCTGTAAACGCCGGATTAACAGATGGTCTAAATGGCTATGAAGCTGAGATCGCTGAATTTTCAAACTGTTTTGGATCCGAGGATTTTAAAGAAGGCGTAGCAGCCTTTACAGAAAAGAGAAAAGCTGTATTTACAGGAAAATAAGTTGTCGTAATAAAAGGTATAATCGGTCACATAAAAGCAAGCCTTTATGTGTAGAAAAAATTTTCCAAACCGGACTTAATCTATATATTGCCGTGAATTCTCTCCTGTTTAAGTATTAGCCTTATGAATAAAATCCTGATTATTGATGATGAAATAAACATCGGAATTCTTCTATCTAAGTTTTTAACTCGTAATGGCTTTGAGGTAAGCACCACAACTAATGGCACAAATGCTTTGGAATTAATGACCAAAGCATCATTCAATCTGGTACTCTGTGATTTTCGTCTTGAAGATACCGATGGCAGAGAAATGTTGCGCAAAATCAAGAACTCCTATCCGGCCACAGGTGTGATCATAATAACTGGTTACTCCGATATTAAACT
The DNA here is from genome assembly GCA_964358565.1 of uncultured Sphingobacterium sp. Taxonomy (GTDB): domain Bacteria; phylum Bacteroidota; class Bacteroidia; order Sphingobacteriales; family Sphingobacteriaceae; genus Daejeonella. Next base: position 2,558 of record CAYHRC010000173.1, read on the forward strand.
CGCCGTTGAATTAATTAAAATGGGCGCTTATGATTACATTACTAAGCCCCTTTATCCGGATGAGATCCTTAACACCATTAACAAAGCTATTGAGGCTCAGAAAATTATTAATCAGCCTGCCAATTATGTCAATGAACCGGATAAGGATCGTAATACGAACATAATTCCTGAGGAGTTGGTAGCTGGCAAAAGCGCTGCTTCCCAGGAACTAATCAGGCAGATTAAATTAGTTTCTCCTACAAATTACAGTGTGATATTAAGTGGCGATAGCGGGACAGGTAAAGAATCTGTCGCCAAAAGTATCCATCTTAACAGTCCCCGCAAGGATAAACCTTTTATTGCAATGGATTGTGGCTCTTTAACCAAGGATCTTGCAGGAAGCGAGTTTTTTGGTCATGAAAAGGGATCATTCACCGGAGCTTTATATACAAAAATAGGTCATTTTGAAATGGCAAACGGAGGAACTCTCTTTTTGGATGAAGTATCTAATCTTTCTTATGATATACAGGCAGCTTTATTAAGAACAGTTCAGGAGCGCAAGGTAAAGCGGATTGGAAGCACCAGAGAGATAGATCTCGATGTGCGTATCATTGTAGCCACGAATGAAAACTTAAATGAAGCCATACAAAAAGGCAGGTTCAGAGAAGATCTTTTTCATCGGTTCAATGAATTTAACATATCTATACCCCCTTTACGCGACCGCGGCAAGGATATAATAATCTTCTCAGAGCATTTTTTAAGAGTGGCCAATACCGAACTGAATCGCAATGTTACTGCATTCTCGCCAGAGGTCATAGACTGTTTTATGACTTATAACTGGCCGGGAAATGTGCGCGAATTAAAAAATGTGATCAGGCGGGCTACACTGCTCAGTGAGGGCAATGAGATCCAGCTGAAAGCACTGCCCCTTGAAATTTCAACATTTGCGAAAGTTTTGACTTCAGAAAATAATTTTGGGGCAGTTGTGGTCAAACAAAACAGGCATAATCTCAAAAATGCAGCTATGGTAGCAGAATATGAAACAATTCTCAATGTTTTAAAGGAAGTTAATTTCAATAAAACCAAAGCAGCGAAAGTATTAAATATTGACAGGAAAACACTCTATAACAAAATGAAAGCGAATGATATTGAGTAGAAACTCCAAATGGTATTTACGTAAATCAATTCTCTTAAACTTAGCAGGGCTTTTTCCTGATAATCCCTTATTTTAATAACATCCAGCTAATTAATCTATGTCCATTTATAGCTATAAACAAAGAAATACGATTGTATTAGCTATCCTTATTATTTTAGGATGTTTTATTCTCTATTCCCTTAGAACGATTGCCGGCACATTGCTCAGTACTATCGTGTTATACACGATCCTTGTTCCGGTTTTTTCAGCATTCGTTAATAAATGGGGAATGAAAAAATGGATAGCTGCGGCGCTCATCATTATTTTATCTCTTTTGATTATTGTGCTGCCATTTTTGACCCTTAGTATAATGGTTATAGATAAGGTCTCAGAATTCCAGAGTGATCCTATGCGCATAAAAGTCTTTATGCAGAGGATCGATGATTTCCTTGGATCAAAACTTGACCAGCCTGATCTTTTTGACAAAGGCATGGGAAAATTAAACCAATTGGCAGAAGAGTTATTTCCTACTGTATTAAGCGGTGCAGCCAATGTGGTTCTGGGCTTGTTGATTATGTATTTTCTGCTATATTTTATGCTTGTTCAAAGGGAACAATTTGAAGCCGGCTTATTAAAATATGCTCCGTTTCGTGAACAAAATGCGTTAAAATTTGCGAAGGAATTAAAGTTAACCACTTATTCAAATGTTTTGGGCCAGGGATTTATTGCCATTGTTCAGGGAGCCCTGGTAAGTATTAGTTTCTTTTTGTTTGGCATTCGGGATCCAATATTCTGGGGTGTCATTTCTACCTTTCTATGCTTTTTACCCGTAGTGGGCGCACCGGTTGTGTTTATACCTGCGGCCCTTATTGAATTGGCTAATGGCAACACTACTGCTGGCTGGGGCCTTCTTCTGTTCGGCTTCATAATCATTATAAACATAGACAATGTGATCAGGCTGCTCATAGCTAAAAGGGTTTCAGACACTCATCCCATTATTACCGTTGTAGGGGTTATCATCGGAATCCCTATTTTTGGAATTTTAGGTCTCGTATTCGGGCCTCTCCTTCTATCTTATTTTATACTTACTATCCGCATCTACGAAACCAGTAAATTGGCCTCTGAGAGGCTTGAAAAGCTGAAATCAACAGAAGATGATTGAAGGAAATGAATAAATAATAAAAACAGTATTTTGATTTGATTGTATAGCTAGTAGACAAAAAATTATTAATCTTAAAATTTATTATTATCATGAAGGATAACTCAAAAGTTTTAGCAGCATTACTTGCCGGCATCGCCGCCGGAGCTGCAATAGGAATTTTATTCGCACCTGAAAGAGGAAATAAAACACGCGACAAATTAAGCGATTCGCTAAAAAATCTCAGTGACAGCATAAAAGATCGCACCGCAGATAAAATTGGAAATTTATCAAACTTTAAAGACAAAGTCGTTGATAATATAAAGTCCAAACTCAGAACAGCAGAGGATGAATATTCAAATGTAAAAAGCACTTTCACTTCTGCTGCGGACAAAGTAGCAAATACCATGGAAGAGGCTACAAAATCCTAATTTCGGTTATATTTTAATATGGAATATGGAAGACAAAGAAGTAGAATCGCAGGGAATTACAGATAGGATTAAAGAGTATGCGCAGATTCGTAAGGAGCTTGCTATTCTTACAGCCGTTGAAAAAGGATCCCGGCTATTTGCTAATTTGATTACTGACGGGCTCGTCGTGTTATTTGCTGTTCTTACATTTTCCTTTGGCAGCCTGGCACTCGGATTTTATTTATCTGAAGTGTTAGGCAATACATATGCTGGCTTCTTGATTATTACGGGATTTTATCTCCTTGTAGCTCTTATTGTGTATTTCACAAAAGATAAATACATGGAAAAGGCAATCATTAATAAGATCATTGCAAAGTTTTTTAAGGAAAGGAACGAAGATAAAGATGAAAACAAAAATTTATAATGTTGAGGATTTACGCTCCGAACTGCTTCGTTTAAGCCTTAAACGTGCTGAACATGAGAATGAGCTTAAAATAGAAATAGATAACATTACAGCTAAATTCCGTTATCCTATGATGCTTGTATCCAAGTTAAATAGTTGGTTTGCCGGTTTTGCAGGAAATGAAGACCATCAGGATAAAGGAAAACATGGCTGGCTATCAAATGCTTTTCGTGTTGGTTTACCGGTTATTTTAGATAGATTTTTCTTTCCGAAATCCGGGATAATCATGAAAGCGCTGATTGCTCTTGTATCAGAAAGGGCGGCAAAAACTGTCAGCAAGGATATGTTTACCGACCTGTTTGATAAAGTCAGGGATTGGATTAAACCAGCTGAACCAAGACCCGGGAAGAGCAAACTGGCGCATGATTATGGAATCCCTCCGGATAGCGAAACTTATTAATAAAAAAGAGGCTGTCTTAAGTCGAGACAGCCTCTTTTTTTATAGGTACTTTTCTAAAAAATCTTCATATACAAGCCTTATGCCATCCTCAAGTTCAATCTCGTGTTTCCATCCCCTTGCATGAAGCCTGGATACATCCAGTAATTTCCTCGGTGTACCATCAGGCTGTGAGGTATCAAATGCCAGATCACCTTCAAAACCGACAATCTTCTTAATT
>CAYHRC010000174.1:0-6291 GCA_964358565.1 uncultured Sphingobacterium sp.
TTGGTCGGTTAATATATCTGGAGTTATTTTCCTGTCAATCAGCCGCTGTAAAAGCTCTACGGCATTACATACCACACCGATGGAACGGGCCCTGCCTTCTCTTTTATATTTTAACGCGAGGTCAATCGCATTGTCGATATCTGTTTGGATCTCATCTATGTATTTGGTTTCCAGCCGTTTTAGAATACGCCATTCTTCTACTTCAGCGGCGAGACAAACCCCTTCACTCATTGTTATAGCCAGTGGTTGTGCGCCTCCCATTCCACCCAAACCGGCAGTCACAGACAGGGTCCTCTTCAATGATCCTCCAAATTGCTGCCGTGCTATTTCAGAAAAGGTTTCGTAGGTTCCCTGAACTATCCCCTGTGATCCGATATAGATCCAGGATCCGGCGGTCATTTGGCCATACATCATCAGACCTTTATCCTCCAGGTCATCAAAATGCTGTTGTGTGGCCCATTTTGGAACAAGCTGCGAATTGGATATTAATACCCGTGGTGCGTCTTTATGTGTCGGTAAGATCCCGACTGCCTTGCCCGATTGTATGAGCAGGGTTTCATCTTCTTCCAGATCTTTTAATGCTTTTATTATGAGCGCAAGTGCTTCAGGGTTTCTCGCAGCTTTACCGCGGCCTCCATAAACAATAAGCTCCTCAGGACGTTCTGCTACATCAGGATCCAGATTATTTAAAAGCATCCGTAATGCTGCTTCCTGCACCCAGCCCTTACAATTTAAAGTGCATCCTGTGGGAGTGTTCCTAACAGAAAGGTCGATAGGGGATGATATGTCTGACATGATGGGATAGTAAAATGTTACACATGTATAATTAAGTAATTCGTTAATTGTTGTGCTTTTATATAATTTTGTTATAATCGGTAATATGAAAGGTATAAAAAAATCATTGGGCATTTCACTCTCGGTAATCTTACTGCTGAGTTTCTCGGTGACTTTAATACCCCTTAATCTCTTTCATAGCCACGAGCTAACTCCGACTTCATGCAAGGTTGACAAAAATCATGCAAGCTGTACACATAAACTGAATATCACAAAGAAGGCTGATTTTTGCTGGGCTTGTGCGGTTCATTTTGATCAAAGCTTTACAAATACAAGCGTTCTTGAAAATATCAGGCTGTCTCCAGCAATATCTGTCTTTGCCGATAACAGGATAAGCGGCTACTTTATTGAACAACTTTTCTCAAGCTTAAGGGGTCCCCCTTCAGAATAAATTTTTCATTCCTTGATGATGTTACAACAATAACTCATCTGATTCCTTTTATTTATTGTTTATATACATTAATATGAAATCTTTTATTCTATTTCTATTTTTATTACTTCCTGCATCTGCATTACTTGCGAATCCCGTTTTACTTGAGGGCCGGGTTATAGATGGTGAAACCAAAGATCCGCTGCCAGGCGCACTTATAACCATTCCTGATCTCAAGATCTCAGTTGTGGCTAATGCTACTGGTAATTTTACTTTTAATAATATTCCGCAAAAAGGGCGATTCCTCGTTGAAGTCAGGTTTATTGGCTATAAAACAATGATCCAAACGGTTGACCTTTCTCAAACGTCATCCCTTGTATTTGAGCTTTTTCCAAGCACGATTGAAGCTAAAGAAGTAGTAGTTACCGGAACAGCATTCAGTAGTGATAACCGGAAGAACAGTACAGCGGTCTCATCGGTTACGAAAGATCAGTTGGTAAACCGGCCTTCCGGTAATCTGGTGGATGCCATAGCAAAGGTGCCGGGCGTGTCACAGGTGACAACGGGCGGAGGAATCTCGAAACCGGTGATCAGGGGTATGAGCTATAACAGGGTGGTCACCCTTGTTGACGGGGCCAAGCAGGAAGGCCAGCAATGGGGAGATGAGCATGGTATTGAAGTTGACCAGTACAGTGCTGAACGTGTAGAAGTTTTGAGGGGGGCAGCAAGCTTATTGTATGGATCTGATGCTCTTGGCGGTGTGATCAATATACTCGAACCTCTTCCATCCCCGGAAGGACAGATCAGGGGAGAGCTTTTAACAAGCTACCAGTTTAATAACGGGCTAAGCGGAAGCTCTGCCATGTTAAAGGGTAACCATAATGGCTTTGTCTGGCGCGCCAGAGGGTCATATAAAAATGCGTATAGCTATAATGCACCGGGTGGCCGGATTGCTAATACCGGGTATAATGAAAAGGATTTTAACGGAGAACTGGGATTTAATAAAAAATGGGGTTACGCTCATTTAAACCTCTCGAGTTTCAGGAGTAATATCGGCCTTCCGGATTTTGAGCGTAATGACGCGGGAAATTTTGTAGATACCAGCGGAACGGTTCTTAGTGATCAGCAATTAAAAAGCCGCGACTTATTCCTGCCTTTTCAGGATATCCGTCATTATAAGATTGCTTTAAACAGCCATGTGCTGCTCGGTAGCGGAAGATTACGCTCGATACTTGCTTTTCAGGATAATCAGCGAAGGGAACTGCAAAATACCAGAACAGATCCTGCTTTATTTTTTGATCTTAAAACCTATAGTGCAGACTTTAAATATTACTTTAACGAGAGCAAAGGCTGGGAGCCGGTAATAGGTTTATCAGCTGCATCGCAGGATAATAAGAATAAAGCTGAAGAGTTACTTATACCGGATTACAGATCCGGTGAGGTTGGAATTTTTGCTTATGCCAAAAAATCATGGCAGTCCACAACATTCAACTTTGGGGGGAGGTTTGATTATCGTAATATTGACGGGACTCAAATGACTGCAGACGGGGCTCCAAAGTTTAATAATTTCAGCAACAGCTTTTCCAATGTCAGCGGCGCTTTAGGTTTCACGCAGGAATTCACTGAACATTTCAATTTTAAGGCAAATCTTGGTTCAGCTTTTCGCTCGCCGAATATTGCTGAGCTCAGCTCGGACGGGGTTCATGAAGGGACTTTCAGGTATGAAATTGGTAATAATAACTTAAATCCTGAAAATAGTTATTACGGTGATCTTGCATTCGAATTTAATAATAACACGGTCAGCGCCAGCATTGGAGCTTTTAATAATTACATCAATAATTATATCTACAGTCGCCAGATCAATGATGAAACTATCCTTGTGGATACAAAAACTTTCCCCGTTTATCGTTTTATTCAGGATAATGCCAATTTAAGCGGTTTTGAAGCGAGCCTGACGCTCCATCCGGCAGAGTTGATCCACTTTGAGAACAGTTTTTCATACACCCGCGGAGTTAACCGTGCAAGTCATAGGCCTTTGCCTTTTATTCCTGCAGCAGTTTTGAGGAACGAACTCAGGCTGGAACCTGATTTTAAAGGGGTAAAAAGCAGCTACCTGTCAGTAGCCCTGGACAATGTTTTCAGGCAGAACCGGGTAGATAATTTTGAAACTCCAAGTAAAGGCTATTCGCTTATGAATTTAGGCATGGGAACAACCTTCATGCTTAAAAATCAGCCACTGCGGATGAATGTTTCGGTGAATAACCTCTTTGATAAGGCTTATTACGATCACCTGAGCAGATTTAAGCCCGGAAGACTGGATGAAACGAATCCGAATTTAGGGTATTACAATCAGGGCCGGAATATATCTCTCGGGCTTTATTTACCTCTCTTATTTAAATAAGCTTAAAAGGACGATAATTATTAAAGAATTTCAATAATTTTTACCATTTTTATTATATAAAAAAGGAAAAAATGAATAAACTAAGTTCTTTGCTTTTTATCGTATTTCTCCCGGCTCTTATTCATGCTCAGGAGCTCAGTTACGCCAGTTTAAGCCCGAAGTCTAAAAAAGTGGATCATTCAAATACTGCTTCTGCTTTGCCTGAGTTAATTCGCAATCCGGTCAATAATGAGATTCGGATTGAACGTTATAAGGCCATTACCATGCGTGATGGTATAAAATTATATGCAGACGTTTATCTTCCCGCTGCGCCGGGGAAATATCCAACCATTGTGATCCGTACCTGTTATGGTGTGCAGCGTGATGGGGGGCATCAGGATAAAATTAAGTTTGCCCAGGAGGGTTATGCCGTTGTTTTTGCAGATGTAAGGGGCCGTTATGAAAGTGAAGGCGTTTGGGATCCTTTTCGTGATGAAGCAAAGGATGGCTATGATGTAATTGAGTGGGCAGCGGCTCAGCCCTTTTCTAATGGGAAAATTGCCACTCAGGGCGGAAGTTATTTAGGCCATAATCAATGGGCTGCAATGAGTGCAACTCCGCCCCATCTGGTTGCTGCATTTCCGGGTGTTGCATCTACCAATATCTATGCAAACTGGCTAACGATGGGCGGGGCTTTCCGGTTAAGCTTTAACTATGGCTGGGGAGTGGTTCGTATGCCTAACCGGATCATGTTGCCTCAATACTGGCATACTGAAGCTTACACGCCTGAAGAACTTAAATATGAAAATATCCTGACTCACTTACCATTAAAAGATGGCGATTTAAAAAGCGCTGGTTATGCGGTTAAGCATTACCGTGACTGGATAGAGCATGAGAGTTATGACGAATACTGGAAATCTATAAGCGACGAAGAAAATTTCAGTAAAATGAAAGTTCCGGCTCATACTTATGGAGGATGGTTTGATATCTTTTTGATGGGTACGATCAATGGTTATGTTGGGATGAGGCATCATGCAGCAACTCCTGAAGCCCGTGCCGGTGCGCGTATGATCATTGGTCCCTGGGGCCATGGCCCCTCTCAATCATTCGGGGGAATTGATTTTGGTCCTATTGCAAACATGAAAATGTTTGACAGAGAATTGAAATTTTATGATTTTCACCTGAAAGGGATCAAGAATGGTTTAGATCTTGAAGATCCTGTACAGTTGTATTATATGGGAATAAACAAATGGCGCAGTGAAAAAGATTATCCTATTCCGGGTACTCAATATAAAAATCTGTACCTGACAAGTAATGGCAGTGCGAATTCAATTCGCGGCGATGGCAAACTTAGTTTCGATGCGCCAAAAACAGCTGCCGTTGATAAATATACCTATGATCCGAAATTTCCTGTTATGACCTTAGGTGGAAATAATTGCTGCGGAACTCCTACAGCTGCCGGTCCGTATGATCAAAGACCTATTGAACGCCGGGAAGATGTATTAGTATATACTTCTGAATTCTTAAAAACCCCGATCACCATTGCCGGGCCGGTAAAAATGAAGTTATTTGCTGCAACCGATGGTCCTGATACTGACTGGATGATCAAGCTGGTAGATGTTCAGCCCGATGGTATGGCAATGCCAATTTCAGAAGGTATTTTGAGAGCTAAGTTCCATGAAGGACTGGATAAGATTAAATTACTTACACCGAATCAGGTATATGAATATGATATCGAACTAACCGGTACAGCAAATGTATTTTTGCCTGGTCATCGTATTCGTATCGATATTACTTCCAGTAATTTCCCTCAGTTTGACCGAAATCCTAATACAGGCGATCCCCTGGGCAGCAGCGCAAGGGTACGTATAGCGCAGCAGACCATTCATCATGGCGGACAGCGTTTAAGCAGTATTGTGCTTCCTTTTGTCAAGCCTTTGGATGGTAAATAATTTGGTTCAGTCTGAAATTCAGATTTTATAAGTTTTAATGAACTGAACAGAGTTTTCAATATCGACAGACAGTAAACGGTCATGTTCCTGTGCAGGTACGCTTTTACGAAACTCTGAAACTATTTCTTCCAGTTTTGATGAAGTCTTTAGTCTTCTGAATTCGAGTGCCTGTGCGGCTGTTAAAAGTTCGATAGCAAGAATACGTTCAATGTTTAACATGATCCTCATGCATTTGGTTGCTGCATTCGCCCCCATACTTACATGATCTTCCTGCCCGTTACTCGATACGATTGAATCAACCGATGCAGGTGTAGCCAGCTGTTTATTTTCACTGACGATCGAAGCGGCAGTATATTGCGGGATCATTAATCCCGAGTTTAATCCGGCGTTTTTTACGAGGAAGTCAGGTAATCCTCTCTGTCCGGATATTAACTGGAAAGTGCGTCTTTCTGAAATAGACCCAAGTTCGGCTAAGGCGATACTTGAAAAATCAAAGGCAAAGGCCAGCGGCTGACCATGAAAGTTGCCTGCAGAAATGATCTCATCTTCATCGGGGAATATATTCGGGTTGTCAGTAACAGAATTGATCTCGACATCCAGAACGGAACATGCATAATCAATGGCTTCTTTACTCGCACCATGAACCTGGGGAATACAGCGGAAAGAATATGGATCCTGGACCTGTTTTTTTTCCTGCCGGATCAACTCGCTTCCCTGAAGAAGGTCAAAGATCTTTTCTGCGGTTTCCAACTGGC
>CAYHRC010000175.1:0-6282 GCA_964358565.1 uncultured Sphingobacterium sp.
TCTCAGGATTGTTTTTTAGTGAAGTAGCTAAGCTTTCTATGTTAATTCTTGCTGAAGGCTTAAGAATTGACTGATCAAAATCAAACAGAATTCCCGAATCGAATTTTACAATAATACCCTCGCCTTCGCGTATCACTTCGGCATTTGGTACTGTATTCTCGATCTCTGCGGCCTGACGATCCATCTTGCGGCCAATGTAAGCGCCTGCTGTTCCACCTATCGCACCTCCAATTATTGCTCCCACTGCAGTATTACCTGCTTTCTTGCCAATGATAGCCCCGATTGTACCGCCGGTGGCAGCTCCAATAACGGCACCTTTCTGTGTTTTGGTTGCACTCGCGCAACCTTCAAATAACATAGTTGAAGTGGCCAGTACTAAACCTAATGTTGCTATTTTAAGCTTTGTAATTTTCATGATTGTAAGTTTATTTCTGTTAAATTAAATTCAAAGTCAGTGCCAAAAACAAATTGAACGTTAAAGCTTGTATTTTCGCATATCATACAATGAAAAATAAAGACAAAATTAGTTTATTAGGTTGTGGGTGGCTTGGGTTTCCTCTCGCAGTAAGCTTGATATCAAAAGGTTTCATTGTAAAAGGCACAAGTACCAGTCCTGAGAAATTATTAAAGTTAGAGGCGGCAGGAATTGACCCATATTTAGTACAATTTTCTCCTTCGAAGCCTGATCCGGATCTCCTGGATCTTCTGCAGACTGATACCCTTATTATCTCAATACCTCCGGGGAGGAAAAATAATAACGGTACTGAAGCTTACCGGAAAATGATAAGCCAGTTGAGCATTCTTCTTCCAGATAGCAATCTATCACGGCTTATTTTCATCAGTTCAACATCCGTTTATCCGGATTTAAATTCAGTCATTAATGAAAGTACTCAGTTATCACCTTCTACTGTCTCGGGGAAATTAATGGCTGAGGCAGAAATGCTCCTGAGTACTTTGCCTTTTAAGGTCATCATTCTTAGGTCTGCCGGTATGATCGGGCCTGAGAGGTTACCAGGAAAATTTTTTTCCGGTAAAACAAATATTCCAGGTGGCGGGTGCCCGGTCAATCTGATCCATTTAGATGATATCATCGGTTCAATTCATTGCCTTATTGAAAATGATGAGGCATCGGGGATATATAATGTCTGTGCCCCATCTCATCCAACCAGAGAAGAGTTTTACACCCTGGCAGCGAAGGTGGAAAATTTGGAGCTTCCTCATTTCTTGCCGGGGAAAATGAGCTGGAAAATTGTTTCATGTGAACGCCTCGTCAATGAGCTGAAGTTTAAATTTAAATATCCATCGCTTATGAACTGGCTAAATGCACAGCTGATCTGATTGCATTCATTAGCACTAAATCTCGAATAAAGATGTTTATATACCATCCTCAGCTAGTTTTTAGTATTGAATTGATATTCTTTACTTATTTTTATAAATTCTAATCAGGAATAATAATGCAGGGACAGGATAATTACCTGTCTGACTTAATTTTTAACGTGAAATGAAGAGGTTTTTTTTCTCACTAATTCTTATATTTTTAGTTTCCACTGTATCCCATGCATCGGTAAAGGATTCTTTACTGGTAAAAAAAATTAATGATATAGCCAGTCAGGTTCAGAAGAAATATGCACCTGATAAGAGGACAGAATACTTTCAGATGCAAATGCAAACGGAAGAGCCTTTAACATATACGGTTGAAGTTAGTAAACCAGAGGCCCTGGCTGAATTAAAAGCTGCGCTGAAAAATGAAAACATTAGCGTGGAGCTTAACGGGCAGGTTTTGCCTTCGCAAGCCTTAGATGGTAAGATTTATGGCATTGCTAATTTATCGGTAATAAATACCAGGTATGCACCCAATCACGCCGCAGAAATGGCTACACAGTCACTTTTGGGAACGCCGGTCAGGATCTTAAAAAAAGAAAGAGGTAATTATTTTATCAGGACTCCTGATAATTATCTTTCCTGGACAGAGTCAGCCGGGGTAACGCCCATGAACAGAGCTGAGTTTGAAGCCTGGCAGAGATCAGATAGAGTTGTTTATGTGGATTTATACGGCCAGGCATTTTCGGAAGCATCTGAAACTTCCTTACCGGTTTCTGACCTTGTAGCCGGAAACATACTTCAGTTATTGGCTAAGACAGGTGCTTTTTACAAAGTTGCCTTTCCTGATAAACGTATAGCTTTTATTCCTGTTAACAAAGCACAGTCCTTTGCTCAGTGGGAAGCGCGGCCTGATCCAGATGCTGAACAGATATTAAAAACGGCAAGGACTTTTTTGGGAGTGCCTTATTTATGGGGTGGTACTTCTCCTAAAGGATTGGATTGCAGCGGCTTTACAAAAACAAGTTATTTTCTGAATGGAATTGTTCTTCCAAGAGATGCATCCCAACAGGCATTAGTAGGCGATAAGGTTGATATTTACGAGAATGATACGGTTAGTGTGGCAAAATCGCTGAAAAACCTGAAAGCGGGTGATCTTCTCTTCTTTGCCGGAGATAAGCGTACCTTAAAAGTAACACATACAGCCATTTACATAGGGAACGGAGAATTTATTCAGGCTGCCGGTTTAGTGCGTATAAACAGCATGATAAGAGGTTCTAAAAATTATGATGATTATCAATCAAGAACACTGGTAAGTGCTCGTCGCATGCTTACCGCAATCGGAGAGCCGGAAATAACGCGTGTAGATCACCATCCGTTTTATAAGCAGTAAACGGAATAAATTATGAATTGAACAAACCAAAACTAAACATATGAATATTTTCGTCGGAGGACTTCCATTTAAAGTAGATGAAAGTGAGTTAAGAGAGCTTTTTGAAAAGTTCGGAGAGCTTACTTCAGTTAAACTGATCACAGATAAATTAAGTGGCCGCAGTAAAGGCTTTGGCTTTGTTGAAATGGCAGATGATGCCGCAGGACAAAAGGCTATTGATGCCCTTGATGGCACTGAATTATATGGTCGTACCATTGGTGTCAGGATTTCTGAAGACAGAAAACCAGATCGTAGGTATTAACAAGCACTTATTGCTTTAAAAATACGCCTTTACGCCAATGCCCAGTTTTAGAATATCCTGAAATGGGAGATAATTCCTGTTCTTAAACCAGCTTACAGCGTAAAGTTCGTTGGTGTTCAATTCGGTATAAAGTGAAACCTGCTCTATACCTGTTGAAGACATGCTTTGAGGCATATTTATTTTTATTTCTGTGCTCAGGGAAACATGTATCCTGAAAGCTGAAGACCACCAGTAATATCCCTTAGGGTATTGATTCTTATTAAATGTAGTGTGGAATTTCCCCCCGGGGTGGTATGAAACAAACACTCCGGGATTAAGGGGATTAATAACAACAAGGTCCTTAATTTTAATATTGAACGGACGGTAAGCAAATTTTGCTGCAAAAATATCCTGCCTGCCACCCTTCGATTTCGGAACATATCCCCATGTCAGGTCCAGGCTGCCTGTATTTTTCCGGAATAAATTATAACCCGCACCAAAACTGTTATAGCCAATGCTTCCTGCCCGCTGGATCATTGCCGTTTCAGGGATCAGAAATTTCTGTGCTTTTAACTGTCCGGGAAGGCTGAGCAGAGCATATAATAAAACGAAATATATTTTCTTAAAAAGCAACATCATAGTATTTAAAATTATCATTAACGATTTCTACCACCAGAAAATGCCTGTTATATATAGAGTTTGTTGTAATGACAGGAAGAGTGTCTGTATAAGGATATTTAATGCTTTGCTTATCAATATGCGCGTTTAATACGGCATAGACCTGGCCATTATCAGTAAGAATTTTACCGTATTCATCAAACAGCTTCGCGTCAAAGTCGCCGCTTGTAGGAGGTACATGTGCAATAGCCAGATAGCCTTTTACTCCCTGTGATGGTTGAAACTGGGCCCTAAGCCAGTTAAGATCAGGAACAGTGCCATCAAAATTATATTCCCTGCTGTTTGTATTATGACATACGAACTTAACTCCATGGTAGATGAAGCTAAAGTCGAGCTGCTCATTGTACATCCGCTTAAAAATGTCAACTCCATTTGCAGCATGATCATGATTTCCTATTACACCAATGTGCGGTGAATTGAGCCTTGAATAAATATCCTCGACCCATTTAAATTCCTGAAGCAGGCCAAAATCTGAAATGTCGCCGTTAAGAATAATAAAATCCACGCCCTTCATTGCATTTACCTTACTTACAAAAGGCAGCAGATCATCATATGCACGCTGTGAATCACCGCTCAAGACAAAACGTATTGTATCATCACCTCCAATTGAGAACAGACGCTCCAGGTTTTTTGCATTAATATTGCGTGGTGTATTTTTATCAAACTTCTGGTTAGGACTGAACTCCAACCTGTCACATGACATGAGAAGAGTTATAAATCCCGGCAGGAGCAGCAGCCTTAATTTCATGTTTTCGGTTTTGCATGATAACTCAGACAGGGAGAAATAGTTTTCAATTTGTCCGGCTGGCAGTAACAATTTGGATAACATTCTCAGAAAGAGGCTGATTAAATCAGTAAAAACATTATTTTTGAAACAAACCGGGCACAAGACTCGTTTGATTGTATTGAAGTTTAAAAATGTTTAACCAATTTATAATTATGAAAAAATTAATCCTTCTTTGTGGAGTTGTCTTTTTATTCACAGCTGTAACAGCATTTCAGATCGATGATCAGCCTGAGTTCAAGTTTGAAAAGGAGACCTATGATTTTGGCAAGATCCCTCAGGGCAAGCCGGTAAGTGTTGATTTCAAATTCACTAACATAGGCTCAGAACCCTTAATTATCAGTAATATTGAAAGCGTGTGCGGTTGTACAGTGCCAAAATATACAAATACTCCAGTGTTAAAAGGTCAGACTGGTATTATTACAGTAACCTACAACGCAGCTGCTATGGCGCCTTTTAGCAAAGGCTTAACTATCAAATCGAATGCAAAGACACCGGTAAAAGTGATTTATATAAAGGGTGAGGTAATTGCTGCCTCAGCAGAATAATCTTTCTTTACAATAAAAAAGGACCTGCAACATTTGCAGGTCCTTTTTTATGCTTCACCCGTTCACCTGATGCCTCTTACTTTCATTGACAGGGTGTATACAGATGTATTCGAGGTAATGAACAGATATTCCCTGTTTTTGCCCCCAAAACACACATTAGCTGTCCATCCCGGAATGGGGATATGTTCAATTTTCTTCCCTTCAGGGTTAAAAACCGTTATCCCCTGACCAGTAAGATATAAATTGCCACGCTCATCCAGGGTTATTCCGTCTGAACCCATATCAGCAAATAAGCGCCTGTTCGTCAACTTTCCATTTTTATTAATATCGTATTTATATGTTTTTTGACCGCCAATGTCAGCCACGAACAGGTTCTTTCCATCAGCCGAACCTATAATACCATTCGGTTTAACCACGTTGCTGTCAACAATAAATGCGCTTTTCTTCCCTTTGGGCAAATAATACACATGCTGCCCATCTATATCTGGTTTTTTCCGTTCCCAATACGGACGTTGGTAATATGGATCAGTAAAATATATTCCTCCTTTACGATCAATCCAAAGGTCATTGGGGCCATTAAACCGTTTGCCTTCATAATTATCCAACAATACCTTAATCTTCTTATCCGGGCTGATTGACCAGATCTCATTTTTCTCATCCGCAGCCGTTATCAGATTTCCTTTTTTGTCAAAATACATTCCGTCTGAATGACCGGTTTGATCAAGGAAAAGACTGAGTTGCCCTTCGGTAGAAAATTTCCATATTTTATTTTCAGTAATATCTGTAAAGAAGATATCCCCATTTTTATTGACTGCGGGTCCTTCTGTAAATTTAAACTGGCCGGAAATTAGTTTGGGTTTGGCATTGCTGGCAATGATATTAGCGCCTGTATCTGCAAAGCTTGTCCCTGGTTTTGAAATATTCCCCGAGGTATGGTGAATACCTGTAGTGGCTGCATAAGCAGCAAAGGGAATGAGGATACTTAAAAAAACGCTTTTGTATGGAATCATAATTTCAATTTAAATTAAAGACTGGGAGTTTTACCGCCATCAACCGGGACATTGATACCGTTAATATAAGCCGCTGCGGGGCTGGCTAAGAATGCGATGGCTGCGGCAACTTCATGAGCTTCGGCAATTCTGCCTGCAGGAATTGTACTAACCATTTCTTTCTTAACCTGATCTTCACTTTTTCCCTCTTTTTGTGCTATTGAAGAGATCAGCGATTTTAATCTGCCAGTCATTGTAAATCCCGGCAATACATTATTTACTGTTATGCC
>CAYHRC010000176.1:0-6276 GCA_964358565.1 uncultured Sphingobacterium sp.
CACTTCATAAGTAAATTAATTCATAAATATAAAAATGAACAATTTGATTGAAAATGTAATAGCTATATTTGACTCCTATGTTAAAAAGGAGCTTGAAGTTTGTTATGTTTTATCTTGCAGGGTTGTTCCTGTTAGGGCATAATTTCGTTCCGCACCATCATCCTGAAGAGCATTCTCAATCCTCTCATTCTAAACAGGATCAACATCATGAACCTGATGAAGATGATAATCCTTTAGGTTCTTTATTTTCTCAATTGCAACATCAGCCGGTTAATAAAGAAATTAAGTACCATGTTAAAGCTTTTGATACTGTAAGGTTAAAGCCGCATACTTGTTTTGTTTCAGCAGATTGCCTTGATTTTCAGGCGATAAGAAGCATATCAAGAATAGATGATCCACCTGAAAAAATAGCGGGCCATATTTTTTCTCCTCATCCTTCCCAGATTAGTTTCAGGGGTCCACCGGTTTCGGCTTAAACGGATCGCATTTCTTTATGGAAGGCTATCTCTAGTCCGAATCCATTCCTTTTAATTTTTTCATGTACTCACATATTTATTATGTTAGATAAGATTATCAATTTTTCTATAAAGAATAAATTGCTTATTGGATTATTTACCCTGGCTTTAATTGGCTGGGGATCTTATTCAATAACTAAATTGCCTATTGATGCCGTACCCGATATAACTGATAATCAGGTAATGGTCATTACGGTTACTCCCTCTTTGGCCGCCCAGGAAGCTGAACGGTTGATCACCTTCCCGGTTGAGCAGACTATGGCAAGCATACCCGGAATAAAACAGATCAGGTCTTTTTCACGCTTTGGTTTATCATTGGTTACTGTCGTATTTAATGAAGATGTTGACATCTACTGGGCCCGTCAGCAGATTAATGAGCGTCTTGGAGATGCAGCCAAACAAATCCCTGAAGGTGTAGGTAAGCCTGAGATGGCACCTGTTACCACCGGTTTAGGAGAAATTTATCAATATGTCATCCATCCCAAAAAAGGCTATGAAAAGAAATATACCCCGATGGAGCTACGCACTATTCAGGATTGGATCGTCAAGCGACAGCTTTTAGGCACACCCGGTGTAGCAGAAGTCAGCGGGTTTGGAGGATATGTTAAGCAATATGAAATAGCGGTCAATCCAGACAGGCTGCGTAGCTTAAACATCAGCATATCCGATATTTTCGATGCTTTAGAAACTAACAATCAGAATACAGGGGGAGCGTATATTACCAAGTCTCCCAATGCGTATTTCATCCGAAGTGAAGGTCTGGTTGAAAATATTGAAGATATCGAAAAGATAGTCATTCAAACAGATAATAAAACACCTGTATTAATCAGGGATGTTGCCAAAGTCCAATTTGGGAATAGTGTTCGCTACGGTGCAGCCACCCGAAACGGGGAAGGAGAGACTGTAACCGGCATTGTGATGATGCTGAAGGGAGCCAACTCATCGGAGGTGATCGATAATGTTAAAGCCCGGATTGAACAAATTAAAAAGACCCTGCCTGAAGGAGTGGTTATTGAACCCTTTCTGGATCGCAAAAAATTGGTGGACAATGCCATCCGTACCGTTTCTACCAACCTGATAGAAGGTGCCTTGATCGTTATTTTTATCCTGATCCTGTTTCTTGGAAACTTCAGGGCTGGTTTGGTGGTTGCCTCGGTTATCCCCTTATCTATGCTTTTTGCCATTTCGATGATGAACCTTTTTGGCGTATCGGGAAACCTGATGAGTTTAGGAGCAATTGACTTTGGTTTAATTGTGGATGGCGCTGTAATTATTGTAGAGAGCGTTCTGCATCGCATTAGTATGAGCAAGCATCACCATGTGGGTTTAAAAAGATTAGAACAAAGCCAAATGGATACACAGGTATTCGAGAGCTCGAGTAAAATGATGAATTCAGCGGTATTTGGACAGATCATCATATTGATTGTTTATCTGCCCCTTTTAGCCTTAATCGGTATTGAAGGTAAGATGTTTCGGCCAATGGCTCAAACGGTAATGTTTGCCATTATAGGAGCATTTATTTTATCGCTTACCTATGTTCCGATGATGTCTGCATTGGGCCTGAGTAAAAATACCACTCACAAAAGAAATTTTTCAGATCGCATGATGGATTTCTTCCAGCGAGCTTATCGTCCGGCTATTAGTCTTGCTATCCGGCACAAAATAAGCGTGGTTGTTATCGCAGTGGTCTTATTTCTGATCAGCCTGTTTACTTTTACACGCTTAGGCGGAGAATTTATTCCTCAATTGGATGAAGGCGATTTTGCGGTTGAAACACGGGTATTAACCGGTAGTTCGATCGATCAGATCATCGATGCATCAACAAAAGCCCAAAAAATTATTTTGGCTCAATTCCCTGAAGTGAAGCAGGTGGTCAATAAAATCGGATCCGGAGAAGTACCCACCGATCCAATGCCTATCGAAGCGGGCGATATGATGATCATCCTGAAAGATAAAAAAGAATGGACCAGTGCTTCATCCAGGGAGGAACTTGCTGAAAAGATGCAGAAAGCCCTATCGGTAATACCCGGAGTTACTTTTGGGTTTCAGCAGCCTATTCAAATGCGTTTTAATGAATTAATTACCGGTGCCAAGCAGGATGTGGTAATTAAAATTTATGGAGAAGATTTGGATATTCTAACCAGTGAGGCTGCAAAAATCGGAAAGTTAATCAGACCGGTAGAGGGAGTTTATGATGTATATGTGGAAGAAGTGACTGGCCTGCCTCAAATCCAGATCAAATTTAACCGGGACAGAATTGCCCAATACGGTTTAAATATTGATGCAATCAACAGGACCATTAAAACCGCCTTTGCCGGTGAGGCTGCCGGCCTGGTATATGAAGGTGAAAAACGTTTCGACCTTGTTGTACGCTTAGATAAGGAAGACCGCCAAAGTTTACAGGATGTCCGGGGTTTATATGTAAGCACACCCGCAGGGCAGCAAATCCCATTGGAAGAGGTTGCTGCGGTTGAGTTTGTAAACGGACCCAATCAAATCCAGCGTGATGATACCAAACGGCGGATAACCATTGGTTTTAATGTGCGTAACCGCGATGTGGAAAGTATAGTTGAAGAAATCCAGACATCGCTGGATAGTAAATTGAAACTGCCAGCGGGGTATTATACTACCTACGGCGGACAATTTGAAAACCTGAAAGCAGCAAATGCACGGCTTGCGGTTGCCCTTCCGGTTGCCTTATTTCTGATCCTGATCTTATTATATTTTACATTCCATTCCATTTCACAAAGTCTGCTCATTTTCACGGCAATACCATTGTCCGCTATTGGGGGCGTATTCGCTTTGCTGATCCGCGGCATGTCCTTCAGTATTTCTGCAGGGGTTGGTTTTATTGCCCTTTTTGGAGTTGCCGTTTTAAACGGAATTGTTTTAATATCAGAATTTAACAGATTGAAAAAAGAAGGAATGAGCGATGTAAACGAACGGGTATTGACCGGAACAAAAACCAGGTTACGGCCCGTATTAATGACAGCAGCAGTTGCTTCATTAGGATTTCTGCCTATGGCGCTTTCCAATTCATCAGGCGCCGAAGTACAAAGGCCTTTAGCCACGGTGGTAATAGGTGGACTGATTACCGCTACCCTTTTAACCCTGATTGTATTGCCCGTGTTATATATCTTATTTGAACGTAAAAAGAAATCCACGGAAATGAAAACAGGACTAAACTCTTTGCCGGTAATCTTATTGTTGATGCTGGGAGGATTATTATTTCCGGTCATTTCATCCGCACAAAGCGTACCTGTGCGGAAAATTACATTAGAACAGGCTATTGAAGAAGCTGTAAAAAATAACAGTAAGCTCAAGGCATCGGGATATGAAATCGATCTGCAAAAAAGCCTGAAAAAAGGTTCTTTAAATCTCGACAAAACTAATATCACTTTTCAGCAGGGTCAGATAAACAGTAGTAACCAGGATAATCATTTAACGGTTACCCAAAAAATAGAGTTTCCAACGGTTTACGGCAGTCAGGCTAAGCTGGCAAATCAACGGATTAAAAGCAGTGAACAGTTGTTTGCCATGACTGAGAACGAACTGATCAGGCGGGTGAAATCAGTTTATTATGAATTGATATACTTGAAGGAAAAAGAAAGGCTGTTCAATTACCAGGATAGTTTGTACAGCAATCTGGCTAAGGCAAGTGATCTTCGTTACCGTACCGGTGAAAGCAATCGTTTAGAAAAGGTAACGTCTGAAACTCAGTTGATGGAACTTAAAAACTCTAACATTCAAAACCAGGCTGACATACTGATCGCTCAAAATCAACTGCAAACGTTGCTTAATACCCAAGACCGTGTACTTGTTGATGCGGATCGATTAATTAAACGCCCGCTTGACTTTCCGCAAGACAGTTCCTCTTTGGCTCAAAATCCCTATCTGAAATTTTTAGCACAGGAGATTAATGTTCGTCGCGACGAAACTAACTTACTGAAAACCAAACGCTTGCCTGATTTTACTGCGGGTTATTTCAACCAGTCTTTCCGGGGATTACAAAACGTAAACGGCATACCGCAGAATTTTACCGGAGCAGATCGTTTTATGGGTTTCCAGGTGGGTATCGGAATTCCAATCTTACCGGGAGGGAACAGGGCAAAAATCAATGCCTCTGAAATCAGTGAACAAATTGCTGCTACTAACCTGCAATACCAGCAAAGCAATTTACAGGGAGAGTTACAGCAGTTGATACAGGAATACAATAAGCATAAAAGTTCGCTTGATTATTATGAAAAGAGCGCTTTAGCACAAGCCGATCTAATCATTAATAATGCGGAAAAAGCTTTTAAAGGGGGCGAAATTGCTTATTTACAGTATTTGCAAAGTATGTCTGTATCTATAAATATAAAGTCTGATTATATGCAGGAGCTTTATTTATACAATCAATCTGTGCTGGATATAGAGAATATGATAGGTAAAAAATAAACGGATCAAAAAAAGAAATTTTGAATATGAAACACCTGAATAAAATAGTATGCATAGCTCTGATCGGTTTAACGGCCGTAGCTTGTAATCAAAAACCAAGGGGAGAAAGTTCTGCGGAAACCGACGTTGCCGCAAAAGCAGCTGACCAGGTAAGCCTGACTAAAGATCAATATAAGGTAGCCGACATTCAATTAGGAAAAGTTGAAATGCGCAACCTGAGTAATGTAATTAAGGCAAACGGAAAACTGGATCTTCCTCCTGAGAGTATGGTTTCAGTATCGGCCCCCTTAGGCGGTTATGTTAAAAGTGCCGGATTATTACCCGGGCAGGCAGTTAGAAAAGGCCAGGTTGTTGCAGTGATAGAAAATCCTGATTTTATAGATATTCAACAGGAGTATCTCGAAAGTAAAAGCCGCCTGGAATACCTTCAACTGGAATATAAGCGCCAGGAAGATTTGCGAAAAGAAGATGTTAACTCAGCCAAAACCTTTCAACAAGTTAGTTCCGAATTGAAAATTATGCGGGCCAGAATGAACGGTTTGCAACAAAAACTCTCATTGATAGGTATCAGCACCAATAGTTTGCAAGCCGGTAAAATATCCAGAACCAGCAACCTGTATTCGCCCATTACCGGGTATGTGATTGTAAGCAATGCCAATATGGGCAAATATGCAGAGCCTACCGATGTGCTTTTTGAACTGGCTGACAAAAGTGAACTTCACTTAGCCTTAAACGTATTTGAAAAAGATGCTTCCAAAATAAAAGTGGGACAGCCTATCCGTTTCGCTTTAGCGAATGCGACAGATTATAACCGTGTTGCTAAAGTTTTTTTAATCGGTAAATCTACCGGAAACGAAGGCACCGTCCCGGTTCATTGTCATATAGAAAATTCTGCGGATGCTGCTTTATTTCCCGGAATGTATGCTAAAGCGTTGATTTCGGTAACGGAGGAAGCGGTATCGGCCGTACCTGCTAAGTCTATTGTCAATGCAGATGGCAACGATTATCTGTTTATCCAAACAAAAAGCGATGCCAATGGATTCGTTTTTAAAATGATCCCAATTAAAAAGGGAATTGAAGAGGGCGGTTATACAGAAGTGATCCTGCCCGAGCAGTTCGATAAGAATTCACAGTTAGTAATAAAAGGGGCTTATACTTTGCTATCTGCTATGAAAAATGTTGAAGAATAATAAAATTAATTTTCCGAGGAAAAAATTCGCATAATGAACCTTTTAAAAACACTTTTCGCCGCCAGTTTTTATGGGAGATTGTACGCATTCTCCCAGTTGGAATTGCCAGTTTATTATTTTATTTACAACTTATT
>CAYHRC010000177.1:0-6262 GCA_964358565.1 uncultured Sphingobacterium sp.
CCCATCAAAGCACGGTTAGCATCATCATGTTCCAGGAATGGAATTAATGATGCCGCTATTGAAGTGATCTGATTCGGAGCAATGTCCATCAGATCCAGCTTGACTGGTTCAATTACAGGAAAATCACCTTCATAACGCGCTTTTACATGCGGTGTTTCGAAATTACCATTATCGTCATAAACAGCATTTGCCTGGCCGATTGTCTTACCTTCTTCATCTTCAGCAGATAGATAGATTACAGGCTCTTCAACTACGACACGTCCTTCATGAACCTTACGGTAAGGAGTTTCAATGAAACCAAGATTATTGATCTTGGCATGAACGCAAAGAGAAGATATCAGTCCGATATTCGGACCTTCAGGCGTTTCGATCGTACAAAGACGGCCGTAATGGGTATAGTGAACGTCACGAACCTCGAAACCTGCACGCTCACGCGACAGACCACCGGGGCCTAATGCTGACAGACGGCGCTTGTGCGTAATCTCTGCCAGTGGATTGGTTTGGTCCATGAACTGCGACAACTGGTTAGTTCCGAAGAACGAGTTGATCACAGATGATAATGTACGTGCATTAATCAGATCCGTTGGCGTAAATACCTCGTTATCACGAATATTCATCCGCTCACGAATAGTACGGGCCATACGTGCCAGACCTACACCAAACTGTGCGTATAACTGCTCGCCTACTGTACGAACGCGACGGTTTGATAAGTGATCAATATCATCAACCTCAGCTTTGGAGTTGATCAGCTTGATCAGGTACTTAACGATGGCAATGATATCCTGCTTAGTTAAAACTTTCGTTTCAACAGGAGTACTTAATTTCAATTTACGGTTAATGCGGTAACGACCAACATCACCAAGATCATATCTCTTATCAGAGAAGAACAAACGGTCAATGATACCACGTGCTGTTTCTTCATCAGGTGGTTCAGCGTTACGTAACTGACGATAGATATGCTCTACCGCTTCTTTCTCGGAGTTCGATGTATCTTTTTGTAAAGTATTGTATATAATGGTATAATCACCGCTGTTAACTGCATCTTCTTTAGTTAAGATAATAGTTTTTACACCAGCTTCGATGATCATATCGATATGGTCTTCTTCTAAAACGGTTTCGCGTTCCATAATGATCTCATTCCGATCAATAGAAACCACCTCACCGGTATCCTCATCCACAAAATCTTCCACCCACTTCTTGAGCACCCGTGCTGCAAGTTTACGGCCAACAGCCTTTTTCAAACCTGATTTACTGACTTTCACTTCGTCAGCCAGTTCAAATAATTCCAGGATATCCTTATCAGAATCGTAACCTATCGCACGCAATAATGTGGTAACAGGAAACTTTTTCTTACGATCGATATATGCATACATGACGTTATTCACATCCGTTGCAAATTCGATCCATGATCCTTTGAATGGAATTACACGGGCAGAATATAGTTTGGTTCCGTTAGTGTGGCGGCTCTGGCCAAAAAACACACCCGGAGAGCGGTGCAGCTGCGATACAATTACACGCTCGGCACCATTAATAACGAATGTTCCTTTCGGCGTCATATAAGGGATAGTTCCCAAATACACATCCTGAACTATCGTTTCAAAATCTTCGTGTTCCGCATCATTACAAGACAAGCGAAGCTTTGCCTTTAAGGGAACACTGTAAGTTAAACCACGGTCGATACACTCAGGTATATCATAACGAGGCGGATCAATGAAATAATCAAGAAATTCTAAAACGAAGATATTTCTTGAGTCAGAGATCGGAAAATTTTCAGAGAACACTTTAAACAAACCTTCCTGATGACGGTTGTCTGAAGTGGTTTCCAGCTGAAAAAATTCCCTGAAAGATTGCAATTGAACATCCAGAAAATCAGGATAATCCATCACATGCTTACTGGTAGCAAAATTTACTCTTTCGGTTTGCTTAATTTTGTTTGCCAAGGGACTGATAATTTAGTTTAGTAAATAAACTGCGACTTGTTCTCCCGTAAGGGACTGTAAGTCAGACAAAATGGGTATTATACAAATGGCAATAGACCCCGATGAAAATCGGAGTCTAAGACCATAGTTTATGAGTTGAGAATTACTTAATCTCAACAGTAGCTCCTGCTTCTTCAAGTTGACTTTTCAAAGCTTCTGCTTCTGCTTTGTCAACACCAGTTTTAACTTCTTTTGGTGCGCTATCAACTAAATCTTTAGCTTCTTTCAAACCTAAACCAGTCAAATCTTTCACCAATTTAACAACTGCTAATTTAGAACCACCAGCTTCTTTCAGAATTACATCGAAAGCTGTTTGTTCAGCTGCGGCTGCAGGGGCTTCACCACCACCAGCCGGGGCAGCTACAACAGCTGCTGCAGCAGGCTCTATACCATACTCATCTTTTAATATTTGAGCTAATTCGTTAACTTCTTTTACTGTTAAGTTTACTAATTGCTCAGCAAACGATTTTAAATCTGCCATTTTATTTTATTTTTAAAATTTCTGTTCTTGAATAATTTAATCGAACTTTTAGGTGTCCGTTAACCTCTTTCCTGTAATGTTTTAACAATTCCTGCAAGTTTATTACCACCAGACTGTAGGCCTGAGATAACATTTTTCGCCGGAGATTGAAGCAATGCAATAATGTCTGCTACCAGTTGTTCCTTAGATTTAAGGTTCACCAGGATATCCAGCTGATTATCGCCAATGAATACTGCCGAATCAATGTATGCAGCTTTAAGTACCGGTTTCTCGCCAGTTCTTCTCAATTGTTTGATCAGTTTTGCCGGAGCATTTCCTGATTTAGAGAACATAATAGCTGAAGATCCTTTCAGTACATCAAAGATTTCGCTGTAATCACCCTCTGAGGCCTCCATAGCCTTTCTGATCAGAGTGTTTTTAGCAACCTGCATTTTGATATCGCTTTCGAAACATTTGCGGCGAATGTCATTGACTTTTGCTACAGACAGGTTTGCTGTGTCAGTAATATAGAAATTACCATACTCAGCGATCGTCTCTGCTAAAGCAAGAACAACTTCGTGTTTTTCTTCTTTTCTCATGATTAGATTCCCGCTACTGATTTAGTTTCAATTTGGATTCCCGGACTCATTGTTGAAGACATGTGAATGCTCTTGAAATAAGTTCCTTTTGCAGCCGATGGTTTTAATTTAGATATGGTTTGAATTACTTCTAACGCATTTTCATAAATTTTATCAGCATCAAAAGATACTTTTCCTATAGAAGCATGGATGATACCTGTTTTATCAACCTTGAAATCGATCTTACCACCTTTTACATCGGTTACCGCTTTACCCACATCCGGGGTAACGGTTCCTGATTTAGGGTTTGGCATCAGGTTACGTGGGCCTAAAATGCGGCCAAGCTTACCTACTTTTGCCATAACACTAGGCATTGTAATAATGATATCAACGTCAGTCCATCCACCTTCAATTTTGGCAATATATTCATCCAAACCTACGTAGTCTGCTCCTGCTGCCTTAGCCTCTGCTTCCTTATCGGGAGTGCAAAGAACCAAAACGCGAACAGTTTTACCCGTACCATGAGGAAGATTAGCAATACCACGTACCATTTGATTCGCTTTACGCGGATCCACGCCTAAGCGTACATCCAGGTCAACCGAAGCATCAAATTTGGTAGTTGTAATATCCTTAACCAAAGCCGCAGCCTGAGTTAATGAATATGCTTTCCCAACCTCAATTTTGGAATGTGCCTGTTTTTGATTTTTTGTTAATCTAGCCACTTCTTAAACTGATTTTGTATAATTTAATTGTTCCAGGGTGCATTACCGCTAACGGTAATTCCCATACTGCGTGCTGTACCGGCAACCATCTTCATGGCCGATTCGACAGTAAATGCATTCAAGTCGGTCATTTTATCTTTTGCAATGCCTTCAACCTGATCCCAGCTCACACTGGAAACTTTTTTACGGTTGGGCTCTGCTGAACCACTCTTTAAGCCTGTTGCATCCAGTAATTGGATAGCTACAGGAGGGTTTTTAATGATAAATTCAAATGACTTGTCAACATAAACAGTGATTACAACCGGTAAAACTTTACCAGATTTATCTTGGGTACGTGCATTGAATTGCTTGCAAAACTCCATGATATTCACTCCTTTTGCTCCCAATGCGGGACCAACCGGAGGTGATGGATTAGCAGCGCCGCCCTTGATCTGTAATTTTATTAAAGCACCGACTTCTTTTGCCATTTTTATTGATTTATTTATAACTCAATGTTCGTAGTGGAAGCTATGTAACATTTAAGATTTTGTTAGTTACGAGTTGTGTGTTACGAGCAACTCATAACGGGCAACCCGTAACCCGTAACTATTCTTTTTCGACCTGCATATAATTCAACTCAAGAGGTGTTCTTCTTCCGAAGATCTTAACCATTACCTTAAGTTTCTTTTTCTCTTCATTTACCTCTTCTATAACTCCGGTAAACCCATTGAACGGCCCATCCATTACTTTAACATTTTCGCCGACGTAATATGGTATGTTCATAGACTCGCCCTGTTCGGCCATTTCGTCTACTTTACCCAGGATCCGGTTAACTTCGGCAGCCCGCATGGGAACGGCGTTTCCGCCTTTATCTCCAAGAAAACCGATAACACTGTTAATCCCCTTAATAACGTGTTCAAGTTCACCATCCAGAGCCGCTTCAATCAGAACATATCCTGGATAGAAATTACGCTCTTTAGCGATTTTCTTTCCATCCTTCATCTGATAGTATTTCTCCATGGGTATAAGTACCTGTGGTAAAAGATGAGAAAGCCCTAAACGATTAACTTCTGCCTCTAAATATTGTTTTACTTTCTTCTCTTTGCCGCTAACAGCTCTAACTACATACCATTTCAATTGATCGCTCATAGTGCTTTAATTATGCGAGAGATTTATAAAACATCTTCAATGCATTACCAGCAGTTTCATCCATAGCTAATATCACAAGTGAGATTATAATGGACGCTATTAATACCAATACAGCCGAATTTTGTAATTCTACCCATGTAGGCCAAGTTACCTTCTGGGTCATCTCGGTATACGATTCTTTTAAAAACTCTACTACGTTAGCCATTTTCTATTTAGCATAAGCACGGGAACAAGGATTCGAACCCTGATCAAAGGTTTTGGAGACCTCTATTCTACCATTGAACTATTCCCGTTTATTACAACCTGTTTATTTATAAAATAAACTGAGTCCGCATATATAAGAAAACATAAGTCCACAAAAGGGACTTATGTTATCCAATTAACCTTTATGTGAAATTGCTTATTTTACAATTTCAGTTACCTGTCCGGCACCTACCGTTCTGCCACCTTCACGGATAGCGAAACGAAGACCTTTCTCCATTGCGATAGCATTGATCAGTTTTACACTGATTGTAACGTTATCACCTGGCATAACCATTTCTACTCCTTCAGCAAGTGTAATTTCACCTGTAACGTCTGTAGTACGGAAATAGAATTGAGGACGGTATTTATTAAAGAATGGAGTGTGACGTCCACCTTCAGCTTTTGATAATACATATATCTCGGCTTTAAAGTCAGTGTGCGGAGTTACAGTACCTGGCTTACAGATAACCATACCACGACGGATATCAGTTTTCTCAATACCACGTAATAATAAACCTACGTTATCACCAGCTTCACCTCTGTCTAATATCTTACGGAACATCTCAACACCTGTAACAACAGATTTTAAGTTTTCAGCACCCATACCTAAGATATCAACCTGCTCACCTGAATTGATTATTCCTCTTTCTATACGTCCTGTTGCAACCGTACCACGACCAGTGATCGAGAATACATCTTCAACCGGCATAAGGAAAGGAAGTTCAGTCAAACGTGGAGGAATTGGAATGTAGCTATCTACAGCATCCATCAGTTCCATGATTTTTTCAACCCATTTTGGATCTCCATTCAGACCACCCAAAGCAGAACCCTGGATAACCGGAATTTCATCACCCGGGAATTCGTAGAAACTTAAAAGTTCACGGATTTCCATCTCTACTAATTCAAGTAATTCAGGATCGTCAACCATATCAACTTTATTCATGAAAACAACCAATGAAGGTACACCTACCTGGCGAGCCAACAGGATATGTTCACGGGTTTGTGGCATCGGACCATCAGTAGCAGCAACTACAATGATAGCACCATCCATCTGAGCAGCACCAGTAACCATGTTCTTCACATAATCGGCGTGACCCGGACAGTCAACGTGAGCATAGTGACGTGTAGCAGTTGAATACTCCACGTGTGCAG
>CAYHRC010000178.1:0-6261 GCA_964358565.1 uncultured Sphingobacterium sp.
GAAAACTGCTGATTATAATCATTTCTGGCAAAAGCGGTACCTGATGACCTTGCGTTGGTTAAGCTGGCCTGGAACTGACCAAAACGGCGAACCGAATAATCAGGGCCGAAATTCAGGCGATAAGTTAAACCATCCAATATTTTATATTCTGCGAATAAACTGGCAAAAATGCGGGTACGACGCGTTTCGTCTATCAGAGCATTTTCCTGTACTTCCAGCAAGGGATTGGTTTGTGCACCATCTGAAGTATTCCGGAAAAGCAACTTTCCATCTTTATCATAGGGTATTCCCAGAGGGTTTTCCCGTAAAGTAACACTCCAGGGATTGGATCCGATGTTTTGTTTGTTTAAACTGCTTAATAAGGATACCCCAAACTTTAATTTGCTATTTATTTGCTGATCCAGATTAACCCGGACATTATCCCTGTTAAAATCCTGCCCGATCTGCACTCCTTTATCATAAAAATGATTGAAGGAAACTGAGAAACGGGTTTTCTCGCTTCCGCCAGAAATACCAAGCTGGAAGCTCTGGCTCGCACCTGTCCGGCTTATAAAATCCTGGTAATCAGTACTGCGGCCAAGAGCAAGGGATTCCTGCTCAATTGTTTCGAACAGAGCTTTATCTGCAGCAACGGGATCTGCATCATTGTATTTTCCTATTGCCCGACGTGATTCGCGTTTATATTCGGCAAACTGCACGCCATTCATTACATTATAAAGATTGAGGGGTTTGGAAATACCGGAATAACTATCAAAGTTAATACTGGTTTTGCCGGGGACACCTTTTTTGGTAGTTATAATTACAACACCATTTGCCCCCCTTGATCCGTAAATGGCAGTTGAAGATGCATCTTTAAGGATTTCCATAGATTGTATATCCTGGGGGTTGATGTCATTTATACCGCCTGAAAGCGGAATACCATCCACAACATAGAGGGGTTCATTACCGGCATTAAAAGATCGCCGGCCCCTGATCCGGACGTTTACACCATCTCCAGGCCGATTACCTGCACTGAGTACTTCCACTCCGGCTGCCCTGCCTTGCAAGGCCTGTTGGGCATTAGTAATTGGCAGTTCAGATATCTCTTTTGCGGAAACTGATGATATTGCGCCTGTTACCTGGCTCTTTGTCTGCGTTCCATAGCCTATTACTAAAACCTCATCTAATGATTTAGAATCTTCAACCAGGCTTACATTCACCGTCCCGGCTTTGGAAAAGGTCTTTTCCAAAGAAACAAATCCCAAAAAGGAAAATACTAAAGTCCCTCCGCTTTCCGGAACACTTAAAGAATATCCACCATCGACTCCAGTTGTGGTTCCAATGTCGGTACCTTTTAACCTTATGCTCACACCAGGAAGCGGTTCTCCGTTTGAGCTTACTTTTCCTGAGATTTGCCAGTTCAAAGATAAAACTGAAGAAATGCGGGGACTGCCTGCCCAGTTTACAGCTGCTCCAGTATAATTACCAGCCAATGCTCTCTCAGAAAACACGGACAGAAAAAGAATAAAGCAAATTTTACTTTGCCTAAATCGTAAAAATTTTGTCATAATTGATAGTTTAAAAATTATCGGTTATTTTTTATGATTAGAATAGTAGAAAAAGGCATTCGAATAGAACTAATAAAATTAGTGTCATAGCTGGCGTGTTAAAAGAAAGTCCTAAAAGAGCTTTTTTCAGGCAATTTACATTGAATACAAAATCTGGGACAGCTTGTAGTAAAGTATGGTTCCCCCATCGTATGACAAACTTTCTTAAAAAACAAGTCTAAGCAGTAAATTCTTTAAAAAAAATCTTCCGGCTATAAAAATTTGTGCAATCGATGCCGGGATTGATAAAGTCCGAAGGGAAATCTTCTTTTATTTTAAAAATTAAAGTCTAATTGCCAGCTCTTTGAGCCCTGAGCGCTGTTTCTACGTTCTTCAGGATTTAGATTGTATATTTACTTTACAAACTATTTCTAGCTTAAGCGAATTACCAGCCTTTCACCAAAACTCTGACCAAGTAGGCCATTATTAACTAAAAAGAATTTTAGATGATCAAATCTGTTACAATAAAGGATATTGCCAATGCATTGGGTTTATCCACATCTACAGTTTCAAGGGCTTTAAGAGACGGTTATGAGATCAGCATAGAAACTAAGAAAAAAGTAAACGATTATGCTAAAAAAATAAACTATAACTGCAATCTGATTGCTCTGAGTCTTAAAAATCGCAGAAGTTATTCCATTGGCGTAGTACTGTGCGAAGTATCAAATAATTTCTTTTCTCAAACCATTAATGGAATTGAATCTATAGCCTATGAGAGAGGCTATCACGTAATTATTTCACAAAGCCACGATTCCTATGAAAGGGAGGTAATGAACGTGAATCACCTGGCAAACAGGTCTGTAGACGGCTTATTAATATCCATGTCAGCCGAGACAAAAGATTTTTCTCATATTAAAAATTTACATGAAAAAGGATTGCCAATTGTATTTTTTGACAGGATCATTGACGAAATAGAGACCCATAAAGTAACCGCCAATAATTTTCAGGGTTCTTTTCAGGCTACCGAACTATTAATTAAAGGTGGAAAATCAAGGATAGCCCATCTTGCCAATGCCCCTCATTTATCTATTACAAAAGAGCGCTTAAGTGGGTATAAAGCAGCTCTTGAAAAATACAATATTGAATTTAATCCCGCATATGTACAATATTGTCACCATGGGGGCAGACTGCAATA
Source organism: uncultured Sphingobacterium sp. (assembly GCA_964358565.1). Lineage (GTDB taxonomy): Bacteria > Bacteroidota > Bacteroidia > Sphingobacteriales > Sphingobacteriaceae > Daejeonella. Next base: position 2,722 of record CAYHRC010000178.1, read on the forward strand.
CGAAGTTGAAGATGTGGTAAAAGCGTTTCTACTTATGAAAAACAAACCTGATGCTGTATTTGTAGCCAGTGATCGCTTAAGTATTGGTTTCCTTACAGCTATTAAAAAATTTAATTTAGATCCCTATGAGATTGGCATTGCAGGGTTTTCTAATTCTGATGTTATTGAATTAATGCAACCCTCTTTTTCTTATGTCCGGCAGCCAGCCTTTGAAATGGGGCAGATTGCAATAGAAATGCTAATTCAGCTAATAGAAAGTAAGCATCCTGTAACCGAATTTGAAACAAGAGTATTAGATACAGAGATATTTAAAAATAAATATCATACTAAAAGATCCTATAGCGAACTGACAGCAAGCATGACAGGTGATTTCAATAAAATGACTTGATCGCCGAAAGATCCGGTTTAGCCGGAGTGGCGGTTTCTGTAACACTAAAAAACACTTTGGTTTCTTAACTGACGGACGGCACACAAATCAGAACAATTTATTTAGCCTGACTCTGACAAATGAGAGTTTTAAGCTTTACTTACCCGCCCAATAATCAATAACTGTTACTTTATCCAAATGCGGCTTTAATATTTCAACAAACTCTTTGTGTGCCGAATGAACCAAATAATCATCCCTGTCTTTCTCATTATTGAAGCTTACAAAAAAGCAATGAGTTAAGCCCTGATTTAGTTTTTCAGGACTATTATTTGTACCCCATTCAAAATCTTTGATCAAACTAATCTTACCTGATAAAGCACGGAAAGCATCTTCAATACTTTTAATATCCCCGGGTTTTGAATTATCTTTAAATTTAAATAACACAACATGCCTTAATAACTGCTTTGAAGCTGTTGTGTTTTGTGCCTTAGCCGGTTCAGGTAACATAAGCAGAATAGTAAATGAGATGAACAGGGATAAAAAAAAAATTTTCATACAGTATTTTAATTTGCTAAAATTACCATTAGTTTTTATAAGATTATCCGCTAAAATTAAAAATCGAAAGAATTAAAACAGCATTAAGCGGTTTTTAACATTTTAATACAATTGGTAAAAGAAGTTGACAAAGGCAAAAATGTTTTTTTTATGCAAAAATATTATAGTTGTGCATCATTCATAATGCCATTCACCCCATCTCTGATTTTAAAAAGCTATTCCACCATATTAATGGAGTGGAATAGATTAAAGTCCGGAGTTAAAGTATATATGTCCTTATTAATTCCTTATCGCATACCCCTGGATAAACCAATTAAAATAATAGAATTTTAATTTTTATATTGTCTGCACATCAAACTTTCCTAAGCATTTTTTTATGGAACAAAATTCCCAGCTGGACCTGGCATTCAATTTTGTACAATTTACCGACAAAAATATTTTCCTGACAGGTAAGGCAGGTACTGGTAAAACTACTTTTCTGCACCAGTTAAAAAAATCATCACCCAAGAGAATGGCCGTTGTGGCTCCTACAGGAGTAGCGGCTATTAATGCCGGCGGCGTTACGATAAATTCGTTTTTCCAGCTCCCTTTTGGTCCTTATATTCCCAAAAATCCGGGCACCCCCGAGAGAAGCACGCAGCAAAAGCGCTTCAGCAAGGATAAGATAAACCTGATCCGGAGTCTGGATCTTCTTGTTATTGATGAAATAAGCATGGTCAGGGCTGATACTCTAGACCATATCGACGAAGTGATGAGGCGTTATAAAAATCATGGAAAACCATTTGGAGGAGTACAGCTATTGATGATAGGCGATCTTCACCAGCTGTCCCCGGTAGTTAAAGATGAAGACTGGAAGATCTTGAAGGACTTTTATCCTAATCTGTATTTTTTCAGCAGCAGGGCATTACAAACAAGTGCACCTGTAAGTATCGAGCTTAAACACATATACAGGCAGGCGGATACAAAGTTTATTGATCTATTGAACAGCGTCAGAAAGAACCAGATCGATAAAGATGTTTTAAGCAGGCTTAACCAGCGTTATATCCCTGATTTTAATCCATCAGATGATGAAGGTTATATTACCCTTACCACTCATAATAAGTATGCGCAAGAGATCAATGATGAAAAACTGGCACAACTGCATACACCCATTCACCGGTTCCATGCGGTTATCAGGGATGATTTTCCTGAATATGCTTATCCTACAATAGCAGAGCTTGAATTAAAGCCCGGCGCACAGGTTATGTTCGTTAAGAATGATCCATCCCGGGAACGTCAGTATTATAATGGCAAGATCGGTCTGGTGACTAAAATTACGGATGATCTGATCTATGTAAAATGCCCTGGTGACATGTCCCCGATAGAGGTGAGCCCTGTTGAATGGGCTAATATTAAGTATGAACTTAATTCGCAAACCAAAGAAGTTGAGGAAAAGACCGCAGGAACATTCACCCAATATCCCTTAAAACTTGCCTGGGCTATAACGATACACAAAAGTCAGGGACTTACATTCGAAAAAGCAGTGATCGATGCGAATCTCGCATTTGCACATGGACAGGTATACGTGGCATTAAGCCGGTGTAAAAGCTTTGAAGGTATGGTTTTACGTTCCCCGATTTCTTTTAACAGCGTTAAAACGGACGGAACGGTTGCTGAATATACCAGAAATGCAAATAATAATGAGCCCGGTGAGCAACAATTAACAGCTTCCAGAATAGCCTTTCAGCAGAACCTTCTTTATGAACTATTTGATCTTAGCAGCATAAAAAGCTGTTATTTCCAGCTAAAAAGAATTACTGAAGATCATCATACCATACTGGATCCCGGCATCACCGACGATCTGATTTTAATCAGGGCTGAGAGTGAGAAACAGATCTATGGGGTATCTGAAAGCTTTAAGAGGCAATTGGCCGGATTATTAACGCAAAACGTCCTGCCGGAAGATAATCCTGAAGTTCAAAGCAGGGTAAAAAAGGCCTCAGCCTACTTTTCTGAGAAGCTTAACACAGTTTTTTTAAGTGCTTTGCTGAAGCTTAACACAGATACAGACAATAAAGCGGTCAAACAAAGTATTATTGAAACCCTGGATAATTTCTACAAAGAAATTTTCGTAAAGCAGGCATTAATGTCTTTATGCATGGATGGTTTTTCAACTATAGCCTATTTGCAAACCAAATCCAATGCAGAAATTGACCATGTTAAAACTAAAATTAAGGTGCATGATACAGGCGGTAACGGGAAAAACGTAAGCCATCCTGACCTTTATCAAGCCTTTAAAAACTGGCGGAATGAGATCGCGAATAAGAAAGCCGTGCCTGTATATCTTGTCCTGGCACAAAAATCACTGCTTGAACTGGTCAAACTATTACCCTCCAGTTTGCAGGAACTGGAAAGCATAAAAGGCCTTGGTAAAATAAAAGTAAAGCAATACGGGATGGAGATACTTGAAATTATCAATAACTATTGCGATAAGCATGGGATCGACAGGCAGCCTCTTAATTTTAATAAAGAGGAAAAGAAAATTAAACCGGATACCAGGAAGGTATCACTTGATCTTTATAAACAAGGAAAGACAATCAGTGAGATTGCAATCGAAAGAGGATTTACAACTGCAACCA
>CAYHRC010000179.1:0-6259 GCA_964358565.1 uncultured Sphingobacterium sp.
GGGGTGCATAGCCACCGTAACCATCGTGACGGTTATCGTCCCAGCGTTCGTATATCCCGCCATTATTGCCGGATGCTGGAGCTTTTGCACCCCAGGTGTCCTGTAACTGTAATTCATAACGCCCCTGTAAATAAATTCCAGAGTTACCGCCTTTTGCCATCATATAATCAAGTTCAAGATCCATATCGCCATGTTCGGTATTGGTAAACAGATCGCTCCCATGATTCTTTTCATCCGAAAGATTAACCAGGATACCGGTGCCTTTGGAAGTGTTTAACATGTTTGGCTTGTTCAAATCCACGGTAACATCGCCGACGATCAGCCAGGTTTTTCCTGAACTTTTGAAAAAGGACAAATCTGTGAGGGGAGTATTAGATTGGCCCTGTACCTGTTGGCATAAGGACAAACTGGTACTGCACAACCAAATAATTCCGGTAACTGCCACGAAGTTTAATGAAGTAATTTTCAATCTTAGCATAATTGGATTTTTGAACTTATTTTGTTAAGGGTGAATGTTTATTATTAAAAAATCCCCATCTGCATAATTTACAGATGAGGACTATAAGGAATAATATAAAATTAGTATCCCGGGTTTTGTGGTTTCAAGTTAGGATTATTATTCATTTCTTGAATACCCAGAGGGAATAATAAATGTTTTGATTGAAGAGGTTGATTAGTGCTTTTATTGATATGTCCTACAAAGTTATCAAATCCATTAGTGATTTCGTTGTATACTTTTTGCAGACGAACCATATCAAACCAGGTGATACCTTCGTAACACAGTTCATGCCAGCGTTCTCTCCAAACCGCTTCTCTGAATGTGGATTGATTGTAGGTGCCAATTGCCGGGGTTATTAGTTTAGCCCGATCCCTGATGCGTTTGAATGCATCATAAGCTGCCATATTAGGGCCTCCTGATTCGTTTTGGGCTTCTGCATAAATTAGCAGAACTTCTGCAAATCGAATAAGGGGCACATTGAGGTTATTATTACGTGAACCAGGTACACCGGAAGCTCCAAATGCAGTGGTATTAAAGTGCTTAAAAATATAAGGTGCACCCAATGAAAAGGGAGCTCCACTTCCATTGGTATAATAGCTGGTATAGAAATAACCTTCCTGATCCTTTGTCCTTAAATCTCCTGATTCATAAGAATTATAGAAAGCAGGTGTTGGAATCGTACTTCCAGTTCCACCAGGACCGGCAAACGTAACAGGTTTAAAGTTAGGAAGCATGTTGCCCATAGGGTTGCCCGCCACCAGAACATTATACTGGAGCATAAAAATATGCTCGGTTCTATTCTTCAAACTTTCCTTATGAACATCAGAATAAGTAGGAAAGAGATTAATTGTTCCGGGATTAGCATCAGCATAAGTAATTACTTCATTCGATTTATCTGCTGCTAATTTATAGTAGGCTGCTCCTTTATTTAGTGGCTTTCCGGCCATAGTTAGATAAACCTTTGATAATTGTGACTTTACAGCGGCTAAGGAGACCCTGCCTCTAACATCCATCCATGAAAATCCAGCAGCTTCGGCAGCTATCAGGTCATCCACAATTAACTTGTATACCGCTTCCTGGGGACTACGTATAGGACTGAAATCCTCTGAAGTGACAGTTTGTGGCTTTGTGATTATTGGTACGTCTCCCCATAACCTGACTGCATAAAAATATGCCCATGCACGAAGAAAGCGGGCTTCGCCTAAAATTCTTTTTTTCTGAGACTCATCCATCGGAGTAATGCCGGGCACTTTTTCAAGAACCAGGTTTGCCTGTGCAATGACTCTGTACAGGCCATTCCACCAATTGATCACATGCTGGGTATTGCCATCATAGGTAAGTGAATAAAGGTTGTTGAGGTCTGAATTCTGAGCGGTCTCAGTGGTAGAGGTGCCTGTAGGAGCCTCCAGCAATTGCCATGTCGACGAAAAGATACCACCATCACCACCTATAAACCTGGTATCAGCGTAAACAGAAGCTATAGCAGCTTCGGCATGGTCTGGTATAGTATAAAAACTTTCCGGTGTCAGGTTTGAAGGGGCTGCCTCATCAAGAAAACTGGAACAGCCAGATCCAAGCAATATCCCTAGGGAGAGAAACATTTTGGCTACATTTTTTGATATATTAAATTTCATATGAATATATTTTTAAATTAATAAATTAATTACAAACCAATCTGCAGCCCCAGCATAAAGGTTCTGGGTTTAGGATAGCCATGCCAGTTTTGTCCCTGGGAGAAGGCATTATTACCATCTCCTCCCCGTATTCCTACGGTCTCTGGATCTCCATTTACGTCTTGGCCAACGATCAGGAAGTAATTTTGGGCTGAAGCATAAATTCTAAGCTTGTTTAATCCCATTTTTGCAATATTTGCTGTAGAAAAGGTATAGCCCAATAATAGGTTTCTTCCACGAATGAATGAGCCGTCCTTGATCCAGTGACTATCTACATTCGTTACATAGCCCGCTCTGGTATCACGTACCTCAGCGATGGGAGAATTTTGATTCTGAGGTGTCCAGGCATTTAAAACGGTTTTGTAACTATTAGCTAATGCCTGGCGATCTTCACTTGGATGAAGAGTCATATCTAACACATCATTACCGTAAGAATATTGCAACTCGGCTGATAAATCCAGGTTCTTATAGCGGAAGCTGTTCGTGAATGCTCCCCAGGCTTTAGGACTGCCATTACCAATGATCATCCGGTCAGCATCAGTAATAGCATAATCACCATTCACATCCTGGTATTTAATGTCACCAGGGAGGATAGTAATTCCATTACGATAGCTTCTGAATTTTGCTGCTTCAGTCCTTTCGGCTTCGCTCCATGTACCCAATCGTACCAGGCCCCAGAATGAGCCTACTGGTTCTCCAATCCTTATAATATTCGTTTGATTGGTAAAATTAGGTCCCCCAACGCCGAAAATATCAGATGGTGTAGCTAAGGAGAGAACCTTATTACGGTTGAAAGAAATATTAAAGGTGGTATTCCAGGAGAAATTTTCACCATCCACGTTAATAGTATTCATTGCAAGCTCTATACCCTTATTCTCCATAGAACCCACATTCTTTCTGATGGTTGCATAACCACTGGTTCGTGGAACGGGTGCATCCAGTAGCATATCTGTTGTTTTTCTATAGTATAGATCTGCTTCTAATGATATCCTGCCCTTTAGCAAACCCAGTTCAATACCAATGTCGCTCTGGGCAGTTTTCTCCCATCTCAAATCAGGATTGGCTAAACGGTTAATACCTGTTCCGCCTACACGTCCATCATTGTAAACAGCGGCATAGTTTGAACTTAAAAGGGATAAAGATGAATAAGCTGGTATTTCAGAATTACCGGTTAGTCCGAAACTTGCCCGCAGCTTCAGGCTGGAAATAGTATTGCTGCCCTTTAAAAATTCTTCTTCAGAAACCCTCCAGGCTAATGCTGCAGAAGGGAAGAAAGCAAATTTGTGATTGGCACCGAATTTAGATGCACCATCTGCCCGACCGGTAAATGTTGCTAAGTATTTATCTTTTAAGCTGTAATTGATCCTGCCAAAATAGGAATTAAAAGAATTCCTTGATGCCCCGGATCCTACCTGCGGCAAGGTACTGCCGGCTCCCAAATTATTAAAATTAAAATAATCTGTAGCAAAGCCCTGCACACTTGCGGCCATATTAAAAAAATTTGTTTCCTGCCATGAAATACCCAGAAGGCCTGTGAAAGAATGAATTTCAGCAAAGCGTTTATTATAGGTCAGGTAATTCTCTAAAGACCAGAATCTTTCTTTTCTGTTATTTACGGAGGCTGTACCTTGCTGGGCTATTGCTAATGTTCGGGTAAGAGATGTGTTATTTTCCTGGGTAAGTATATTGGCACCTAATACAGTACGCATTTCTAAGCCCTTAGCCAGATTAATATTTGAATACATGCTACCTAAAGCAGTTTGGGTATTTAAAATATATTTAGTACCCTCTAATCTGTGCATCGAACTCATTGTGCCTTCTGCAAATGGATAATCCCGGTTGTTTGCAAAGGTTCCGTCAGCATATTTTACAGGCATGAAAGGAAAATCTTCCACAATCTGCCGGGCAACCGCATCATTTATATCCACCAGGTTTTCGGCCTGTGTCACATAGCTTAGCGTACCGCCAATTTTCATCCAGGTTTTAATCTGGTCGTCTATAGAAAACCTGCCTGAGTACCGATTTTGATAGGAAGTCTTAAGAAGTCCCTGGTCATCCCGATAACCCATGGAAAGAGAATAAGTAGTACGTTCATTACCCCCGCTAAAACCTAACTGGTGATTTTGTGAAAGTTTATTTTGCGTAGTTTCTTTCAACCAATCAGTATCATACAAGGGATTACCTGCGCTATCAAAAATCCGCGGATCCGTTCTGCGCAACTTAGGGTTTAAATAAGCCCATTTACCTGCCGCCCATCCAGCCGGGTCATATTTTTCCATATTTTTCCATGCGAGATCTTCAGTAGCCAGATATTCCTTGGCATTCAAAACCTGTGTTCTGTTAGGACCAATTGTGGGCACACTGAAATCTGTGTCATATGAAATTTTCCCTGCTCCGGATTTTCCCCTTTTTGTAGAAATCAGAATAACTCCGTTTGCACCCCTTGCCCCATAAATTGCAGTAGATGAGGCATCTTTTAGTACTTCAACCGATACAACATCATTAGGGTTAATATAGTCAATAGCCTGGCTGCTTTGCACCTGGTTTCCAATAGGCAGCATAACCCCATCAATTACATACAAAGGATTATTTGAGGAATTGATTGAACTGAAACCCCGTATTCTTATATTTGTTCTCCCACCTGGACGGCCAGAGTTTGTATTTACCTGTACACCTGCGATTTTACCTGATAAAGCTTGATTAAGAGAGGCGGCAGGACGTTCCTTAAGTTTTTCTTCATTCACAGACCCAACAGCACCTGTAAGATCCGATCTCCTTTGTGTACCATAACCAATAACAACTACTTCACTTAAAGATGTGCTGGAGCTTACCAAAGGAATATTAATAATTCCTCTGTTGTTTACAGATACCTCTATTGTTTCATAACCGATATAAGCAAAAACCAAAGTTCCATTTTCAGGTGCATTCAAAGAATAGTTACCATTAACGTCTGTAGAAACACCGCTAGTAGTTCCTTTAACTTTCACAGAAACACCTATTAGCGCTTCACGTGTTTTCTGGTCGGTGACCTTCCCTTTTACCGGGATATCTGCTTTGGATCCCCGAACGATATTGTTGCCTGGGGTAATTGCCAGTCGGCCGCTCTGATTTTTCAGGGCTGCTGTTACAGGTAGAAGACTGGAGCTCATAAACAGAGCCAGGAATAATAAGCTCATGTTAATCCTCCATTTTCCTGTTAAATATCTGTTTTTTGGTGTAGTAATTTGTTTTTCCATGTAATTAGATTTTATGGTTTGGTTTATTGTTTATTTTATTTAAGAGTAGTTTTGTGTACAAGAATTTGTATAGTTAGTGTTTTATTTACACCCTAATAATCCGGGATGATCCATTATTAAAAATAGGCAGAATAGAGTGACGGAAATGTCCTGAGCTTAGCAAAAAGTATAATATTCTTACCTCATTTCAAAACAATGATCAGCAAGCTTGAGCCGGTTAAAGTGTTAACAATAAAAAAGATATCCTTGAAGAATGTTAAGATTAAATTGGGAAATCAGCTTGCGCTTTTATGGATACTGCATTTGTATTGATAAGGGCTTTGGCAGGTATAATCCTTAAAAACCTTACAAAAATGCGAATTGGAAGTGTATCCGCACATATATGCTATTTCGGAGATGGGTTTATCTAACTCAATTAATAATTTACATGCGTGGGTCATACGCATGTCGACGAGGTATTGGGAAAACCTCATTTTGGTCCTGTTTTTAAAGAAGCGGCAGAAAGATGGTGTTGCCATACAGGCAACTTCAGCAACCTGTTTTAAGGAAATAGGTTCATGAATATTATCTTTGATGAATTTGATCACATCGATCAACCTGTCGGAATTCAGACCAGTAGGGACATAAAGTTCTTTGTTGTCAATAAAATTTCTGTCCTGTGAAATGGATATCAGGTGCATGATTTCCAAAAGGCCATTCACTTTTTCGAAACCGGTTTTCGAAGCCAGCACAATTAGTTTTTCAGATATTATAGTCCTTGTATCACCAAAGATATTAATTCCTTTTGTAGCCTGCTGGAACATTTCCTTAAGCCCATCTTTGTTATCAAAGATCCACTTGGGGAAGTTCGT
>CAYHRC010000180.1:0-6198 GCA_964358565.1 uncultured Sphingobacterium sp.
TAAACCCAATGCTCTTAAGCTTTTTTCTGCTTTCTGTGCCTCAGCAGGGAATAGTAGTTTTACGGCTGCATTAGCCAAAAAACCATCCTGAGCAGATAAGCGGTCTGAGCCGGCTGAGACCCCGAGTTCCAGTGTATTCTTTAATGCTGAGCTAATTTCCAGCTGACCCGGACTGCCGGCCATCACTGAATTAGCAGCTTGCTTTAAGGCTTTTGGGATCCCGATCTGGGCATTAGATGCTTGAGCCACTACCAGAAGTATAAATAGCAGGATAATATTTTTGTTCTTCATGGAATAAATCTACCATGAATTTAACAATAGTAGCATTACCGGATCTCTAATTATTTTTATGGGTTTAACTTCGTCTATTCCTGTCAGCATAAGCAAAGACCTTCTGAAGCAGCGGAGTGCTTCGCGCTGAAATGCGCGTGCGGATCTTTAGTTCTTCCTGAGCAATTTCTAAAAATATCCCATTGATTGCTTTTTCAGTGACATAAGCACTCAGATCAGGGTTAACTTTTCCAACCAGCGGAATGCGGTTGTAAGCTGTTATCGCGTCGTTCCAGTACCGGGTGGCTCCTACCTTTTCTAAACTGTTCTGAATTATTGGCTGGAATTTTAACGAAAGCTGATCATTAGTTACCCGCTTGAAGTAAAGTGTGGCTGCATCCTGCTGTCCGCTAAGTAAAATGTTGGTCGCATCAGCGAAGGTCATTTCTCTTACTGCCGAAATAAAAATGGGTTTTGCTTCCACTGCAGCTGCCTCAGCAGCACGGTTAAGGCTAAGAATAACATTATCTGCCAGTTTGTTCAACCCCACGCTGCGCAGGGTCCGCTCCACTTTTTGAGCTTCTTCAGGGAAGAGGATCTTAACGGCTGCATTGGCAAAGAAGCCATCAGTTGCTGATAACCTTTCGGAGCTTGCTGTTGTGCCGAATTCAAGGGCCTGCTTTAATCCAAGAGATATTTCAGAGGCACTTGGATCTCCTAAACCGGCTTGTGTTAATATCTGCCCTGCCTGGTTAAGGGTATCGCAGCTTGAAAAGAAAAGTATCGAAAATGCCAGTGCGGTTATTTTTAAAGATTTCATATTTTTAAATTTATTTAATTGAATAAGGCTTATTCTTAATTATTGCGATGCCTTTATCATCATTTTTTCCTCAAGAGATAGCAAATCCTTTGCCATTAATTAAATGATCACCGGCATTCGCCTTTCTCGTTTCACAGTGCAATTTATTCATATTGGCTAAAAGGTATATTTGTCATTAATCCCGGAATATATTTAACTTGATATACGTAATTATTTAAATCTTGAAATTTTTCCGAAATACATCTGGTAGTACTGATCTTGATGAGGCTTCCATGCTTCTCGAATATCGTAAGACCGGAAATCTGGGAATTCTTGGCAAATTGTATGGGAAATATATGCCGCTTGTATTTGGTCTTTGTCTCAGATATTTCAAAGATGAAGAGCAGAGCAAGGATGCGGTCATGGAGATCTTTGAGGAACTGGTAAAAAAACTGAAGATCCATGAAGTCAGCAATTTTAGAAGCTGGCTATATACTCTGGCACGAAATCATTGCCTGATGGCAATACGTTCATCGGCAAAGCAGGATTTTCTGCCGATTGAAGATAATTTTATGGATTCTGATGCTTTTGCGCATCTGGATATTGATGATGCACTTGAGGGAAAGCTTAGTATAATGGAAAAGTGTATACAAAAATTGCCCATTGAACAAAAGGTAACGATCAGTCTTTTTTATCTTGATCAGAAATGTTATAAAGAAGTTTCGGATATTACCGGATATGATCTGAATAAAGTAAAGAGTTATATTCAGAACGGTAAACGAAATCTTAAAATTTGTATAGAAAAGAACGGTGAAAGCTAATTATCCTGACAGTCTTACCATTCAGCAGTACCTTCAAGGAAAGCTGGATCCTGAAATGATGCATCAGCTTGAAAAACAGGCCCTGGATGACCCTTTTCTGTGGGAAGCCCTTGAAGGTTTTTCTCATGCAAGTGATCCCGGTCGTGATCTGAGCATATTACAAAGGCAATTACATGAGCGGATCGTTCATTTGCAGGAAAATAAAAAAGTGTTCGATCTTACCTGGCAGCGTCTTAGCGTTGCTGCCGCAGCTGCAGTATTATTTATTGCAGCCGGTATCCTCTTCTGGATGAACAGCCCTCAACCGAATTCTAATAAAGTGTCCGGTCAGAAACAAGTTGAGGTTAGACTTACGCATCCTGATTCTATTAAATCAGTCACTAAATCCCCTTCTGTTGCTGTAACAGTACCGCAAACAATAACACAGGGTTCTCAAGTGCCAGTGGCTCTTAGTCCGCATGAGATCGTTCAGCCGGAAGAGGGATGGCAGCATTACCAGGAATATCTTAAGCAAAATGCCCGCCACCCTAAAAATCAAGCTTCCCTGAGTGGCACTGTACTGCTTTCATTTCAGGTAGAAAAAGATGGCCAACTCAGTGATATTAAGGTTGTAAAAGGCCTTAGCGATTTCTATGATAAAGAAGCCATTCGCCTTGTCAGAAAGGGTCCTTCATGGAAGGGCGCTGCTGATGGTCTTACCAAAGAGATCAGTTTGGAGATCCCTTTCTAAGGGTTCCCTTCAAAATGAAATGCATTCTTTTCATTAAATTCGCATTAAACTTACCATTGTATGAAAAGACTACTCATCATATTTCCTCTTTTGTTTACTCTAGCATGCCAGCAAAAGGTAAGCGAGACAATTACTGATTCTTCTATGAGAACAAAGGATGCCCATTCATTTGCTGAACCGTCAAAGGCCATAGTCAGGCATCTCGACCTGGATATCAAAGCTGACTTTGCAACACAGCTTATTTCAGGTAAGGCCTCCTGGACGATTGACAACCCTTCAAATGGATCTGAGATCATTTTTGATACCCGCCAACTGCAGATTGAACGGATAACCCTCGGCGATGACGAAAAGGAAACTACATTCAGCCTCGGTGAGGAAGTAAAATTTCTCGGTCAGCCACTACGGGTTAAGATCGAACCATCTACAAAAAAGGTCAACATATATTATTCCAGTTCGAAGGATGCTGCCGCGGTTCAATGGCTTAATCCTCAGCAGACAGCCGGTAAAAAATTTCCTTTTTTATTTACTCAGTCGCAGGCTATTCTTGCCCGGACATGGATCCCATGCCAGGATAGCCCCGGCATAAGATTTACTTATAATGCCAAAGTTTCTGTGCCTAAAGATCTTCTGGCCCTTATGAGTGCCGAAAATCCTCAGGAGAAAAATGCAGAAGGCGTTTACACTTTTAAACAGCCACATGCCATTCCATCTTATTTGATGGCTCTTGCTGTTGGTGATATTGCATTTAAGCCTATTGATGGCCGTACTGGCGTGTATGCAGAACCCGTTACTTTACAAAAGGCCGCTTATGAGTTTGCTGATATGGGCAAAATGGTGAATGCAGCTGAAAATATATACGGGCCATATAAATGGGGCAGGTATGATGTGCTGGTTTTGCCGCCAAGTTTTCCTTTTGGAGGAATGGAAAACCCGATGCTCACTTTTGCTACACCGACAGTTATTGCCGGGGACCGGTCTTTAGTTAGTCTGATAGCCCATGAACTCGCCCATAGCTGGAGCGGTAACCTGGTAACAAATGCAACATGGGATGATTTCTGGTTGAATGAGGGTTTTACAACTTATTTCGAGCGTCGTATCATCGAGGATGTCTATGGCAAGGATGAGGCACGCATGCAGGAACTTTTAGGATACGAATTATTACAATCGCTGGTTAAAGATATGGGCGCAACAAACCCGGATACCAGGCTCAAAGCAAGTTTTGAGGGCCGCGACCCGGATGAAGGTGTTACGGATATCGCATATGAAAAGGGTTATTCTCTTTTAAGAACGATTGAAGAAGCTGTAGGACGGGAAAAGTTCGATGCATTTTTAAAGAAATATTTTAACTCACATGCATTCAGTTCAGTAACCACTGAAGAATTCCTGAGTTATTTAGAACAAAATCTAATTAAAGGTGATAAAGCTCTGAAGGACAAAATTGACGCAGATAGCTGGGTTAACCAGCCAGGTTTACCCTCAAATTCACCAGCCGTTGGTTCTGAAAAGTTCAAAGCTCTGGACAGTCGTATCACAAGCTGGCAGAAGACAGGTGACGTATCCTCATTGAACCCTGGTAAACTCTCTACGAATGAATCTCTTTATCTTATCAGCCATCTGCCCGAAAATATTACGATTGCTCAAATGAGCGCTTTAGACAAGGAATTTAATTTTACTGCTTCCGGAAATGCCGAAATACAGGCTTCCTGGTATATTCTGTCCGTTCAGCACAAATATGAACCTGCCTATCCCAATATTGAGAAGTTCCTTACAGAAGTGGGGCGCAGAAAGTTTATAATGCCTTTGTATAAGGAAATGGTTAAAACTCCTGAAGGAAAGGAGTGGGCTAAGAAGATCTATGACAAAGCCCGTCCGAACTATCATTCTGTAGCTTATCATTCTATAGATGAGTTGTTAAAATGAGATATTTCTTTCCCTGATTTTTTTGTTCTGTTTAATGTCCGGCTCTGCCCTTGTTGGTGTTGTCACACCAACAAGGGCAAGGGTAGTATTAGTTATTATTTATACCTTTAACTAAATCCTTAGTTATGAAAAGAATGATGTTATTATTATGTACCCTCTTGCCAGTGGCAGGCGGTGCATACGGACAAGATTTACCGGACGGTAAAAAATTGGTAGATCTGCGGGGACAAATCAGCACCACGCTGATTACAAATCATACACCTGATACGCTTAAGATTAACACCCGGGCTTTTTATTATACGCCATATTATGAAACAAATGCCGGCCTGACTATCCCGCCCGGTAAAACGGATTCGGGAAAAGTTTCGCTGGCCTACCCGGACTTTATTTTTCTGTTAAACTACGATCTGCGGCTCTATAATGCCCCGGGCAGGCGGATCCACGCCCATATCAACAGCATAAAAAATGGATCTACGCAGGTTAGTTTCACCGGCGACCTCGTTCAGGAGAACGACTACTACATGGCATATCAAATTAATTTCAAAGGACTAGCAAAGGAAACAAGGCTATACTACACAGAGGCCGCTAAGTTGCAAGATTTAAATACTTTTCCCGCGGTTGCAGATTCTATAAATGACCTGGCGTTGGGCTTCCTAAAAAAATACGCCGGGCCGCTTCCTTCGTATTTTAAATCATCCGAGGAATTGCGTTTAAATTATAATGCTGCTTTCCGCAAATACAATGTATTACTGGAAAGAGAGTTTAAGAGCGGGAAAAAGAACCTGGTCAGGGCGTCTTACTTCGATTTTGAAAAGTCTGTGCCTTTAAACCCGGCCAATTTCGTCTTGAGTACGTCGTATATCGACTACGCCCGGAATTTAATGTTTTTCCGATCCGGCCAATCACCCTCTGTGTCCACGGCTATTGCATTGGTCGACAGCCTGGTTAAACCTTCGGAGCCTGGTGATGCCTTAAAAATGAACATGCTGTCAACGCTTTTCAAGCAATCGAAACCTCAGTTTAATGTTATCTTCCCTAAGCTCGCTTTCTACGATGTGCGAAACAAGTATGCCGCGGATTCTATCATCACGTTAAAGAACAGGCTGCCCCTGGTAGGAATGCCTTCGCCCCGGATTAAATTAGCCAATACAAAAGGAGATACGATCTCCCTGACTGACTTTAAGGGAAAACCGGTTATTTTAAATTTCTGGGCCAGCTGGTGCGCCCCCTGCCTGGAGGCGTTGCCCTATGAAAATTCACTCTATGATAAGTATTCAGCAAAAGGCCTGGCCATTGTGAACATCTGTGTAGAAACCGATCGGAAAAAATGGGAATCATTAAGCCGCGAAAAAAATCTGCACATGACCAACCTTTATGCCACTGCAGATGAGTACCGGCGCCTTAAAATGCTATACAACATTGATGCGCTGCCGCGAAGCATTCTTATTGCAAAAGATGGGAGTGTGCTGAATAATTATTACAAATGGGCGGGGCTTATCAAAGATGAGGAAATTGAAGAATTGCTTTTACCCACTGGTAAAGATTAACCATTGTTCCAAGCCGATGCTAAGCATCTGTATTAACATCGAATATAGCTAGTATCTATACTTGCACCCGCAACAGAGAAAACCGTCATATCAAACACTCAGGACCACTTT
>CAYHRC010000181.1:0-1268 GCA_964358565.1 uncultured Sphingobacterium sp.
ATAAAACTTTACCGGGTAATATTATTGATTTAAAGTATTATTCGCTTACGTAGCCTCCTGCCTAAAGATTAGGCAAACACTATGTTTCTATGTGGTTAATAAATAACCCAAACAAATAATAAAGAGCCTCTGCATATATATCAGGTATTTCAATGATCATATGTATCTTATGAATTATGAAAAAGTTAAGAATGATTGATTTGATCAGCGTTGATGAATACTCTATAACTCCTAAATATTTACAGATTGTAAATTCTGTAAAAAGAGAAATCGAGAATGGGAAAATTCGAAAAGGCGAAAAAATGCCTTCAATAAATGAATTAAGCATAGAACTGGATATTGCAAGAGATACAGTGGAAAGAGGCTATAAACATCTTAAAAATAGCGGTATAATAGATGCTGTTCCAAGAAAAGGTTATTTTATAAAAAATATTGAATTCCTGCAGACACTGAAAATTTTCCTGCTCTTCAATAAACTTAGCGCTCATAAAAAAACCATTTATGATTCTTTTGCTGCATCCTTAGGGGAAAATGCTCTTATAGATTTTTATATTTATAATAATGATTTCTTATTATTTAAAAGGCTGCTATCAAATAAAAAAGATGATTATACACACTGCGTTATTATCCCTCATTTTATTGAAGGTGGTGCAAATGCACAGGAAATCATCAATGCTATTCCAAAAGAAAAGCTTTTGTTATTAGATAAATTAGTCCCTGGTGTAATAGGTGAATATGCTGCTGCGTATGAAAATTTTGAGAGGGACATTTATAATGGCCTTACTGAAGCGATTGATCAGCTTGCCAAGTATCATACTTTGAAAATTATATTTCCGGAACATAGCTACTATCCGCCGGAGATACTAATGGGATTTAAAACCTTTTGTCAGGATTATACTTTTTCCTACCAGGTTGTTAATGACATTGCGGTAGAACCAATTAATGAAGGAGAGGTTTACATCAATGTTATGGAAGTTGATCTGGTTACATTAATCGAGAGAATTATGTTATTGGACTTTAAAATTGGTGAACAGGTCGGAATTATTTCATATAATGAAACACCCATGAAGAAAATAATTTTAAATGGTATTACTACCATATCCACTGATTTTTACCAAATGGGTTTAATCGCTGCTCAGTTAATATTATCCAATTCCAGAGAACAAGTAGAGGTGCCTTTTAAGCTTACACTCAGACAATCTTTGTAATAGAATACACTTATTGGAAGAAACATTCCTTTTTAAATTCTTAACTGGTCTTCGATGATC
>CAYHRC010000181.1:1368-6126 GCA_964358565.1 uncultured Sphingobacterium sp.
AATTAAAAATAACTACTACGCTTCCATGGCATCATACACCATTACTTTGGCCCATAAATGACTGTACTTTTCGATAAACGCAAGGTGAATGGGATGAGTTTGATAGGTACTTTGTCCTTGCAGGTCATCAAAGAACATGAGTTCTGATACATGCCAGCTTGTATCAACTACATCCCGCTTTTCGGTGCTGGCCAACACACCTACATGCAGTTTGCGAATGGTTTTAATACTGCCTAGTGTTTTAAGGCCTTCTACCAATTTGTCGCGATCTTCTATTGAGTCGGGATTTTTAAGCCAGAAAAAAACATGGTGGACCAATTGTTTTTTTTCGGGGGCTCTAAGGGGTATTGCTGAAGCGGCAGCACCGGTTCCTAACATGGTTGCTGCGGTAATAAATTTTCTCCTGCTGGTTGGTTTCATGATGAGGTATTGAGGAATGAAAATACAAAAAAAAGAATATCGAATTAATATCCGCTTAATTTAATTAAAAGATAGAGAACTTTTATTTCCGATACCTACCGCAGAAATCAGGAATAATAAAAATCTCACTCAAAATTCAGGTTACTAATTGTGTACATTTATAATGCCCCTAACAAATGAAGATGATAATAAGTATAAAAAAGAATATCAAAGTATGGCTTAAAATATCCGGGGTAATCGCAATTGCGTTATGTGCGTTTCAGTTTACCCAATCAGGCTCAACGGCACTTAAAATCAAAAAAGGTTCTCACATTATCTTAATTGGTAATAATCTCGGCTCAAGGATGATGAACTTCGGCCATTTCGAAACCGAAATGCACCTCCGTTATCCTGACAGTTTGCTATATATCCGGAATATGTGTGACGGAGGAAACACGCCCGGGTTCAGGCCTCATTCAGGTCGTCCCTCACCCTGGGCATTTCCGGGTGCTGAAAAATTTCAGACCGAACTCGCTAAAAGTCCGGACAGTCAGGGTCATTATGAAACACCAGATCAGTGGATTACCCGGCATAAGGCGGATATTATAATCGCATTCTTTGGGTATAACGAATCGTTTCAGGGGAAAAAAGGACTCGAAAACTACAAAGCCGAGCTTGACGCCTTTATAAAACATACTTTAAGGCAAAAGTACAATGGAGCATCGGCGCCCCAACTGGCTATTGTATCCCCCATCGCCTTCGAGGATCTTTCAAAGAAGTTTGACTTGCCGGATGGCAAACAGGAAAATGCCAACCTGATGCTTTATGCGGAGGTCATGAAAGAAATAGCAGCCAAAAATAAGGTACACTTTTTAAACACCTATACGCCCTCAAAAGGGTGGTTTGACGCGGGTGATAAGCCACTGACGATAGATGGTTCGCAGCTTACCGATGCTGGTTATGCTAAGTTTTCTACCTTGCTGGCGGATGGAATTTTTGGTAAGGCTACGGTTAAGGCGGAGGCCCATCGTTCATTGGTCCGCGCCGCCGTTCTGGAGAAAAACTGGATGTGGCATAATGATATCAAAATTCCTAATGGCGTTCATGTTTTCGGTCGCCGGTACGATCCCTTCGGACCGGACAATTATCCGGCTGAACTTGCTAAAATCCGGGAAATGACGGCGCTAAGAGATGAGGCCATTTGGCGCGCGGCTAAAGGAGAAAAAATGGATCTAAGTGCCGCTGATCAAAAAACGATGAAGCTTCCGCCGGTAGAAACGAATTATAAACCAAGTGAGAAAAATGGCAGTCTTGAATACCTGTACGGACAAGATGCGCTGGCTAAATTTAAGATGGCACCAGGTTATAAGATCGAACTTTTTGCTTCTGAAAGAGAGTTTACTGATTTAGAGAATCCCGTTCAGTTATCTTTCGATAATAAAGGTCGTCTCTGGGTGGCTACTATGCCAACTTACCCGCATTGGAAGCCTGGTGATAAGAAACCCAACGATAAAATTATCATACTAGAAGATACTAATGGGGATGGTAAAGCCGATAAACAGACAACTTTTGCTGAGGGTTTGCACCTTCCGGTTGGTTTCGAGCTTGCCCCGGAAGGCGTTTATGTTTCCCAGGGTACTAACCTGATGCTCTTTACCGACACGAACGGCGACGATAAAGCCGATAAGAAGGAAATTCTTCTGAGCGGTTTTGATGATCACGATACGCACCATGCGCACCATGCGTATACCACCGATCCGTCTGGTGCGATTTACATGGGCCAGGGAGTCTTCTTACTTAACGACGTAGAAACTTCTTACGGCCCGGTTCGTGGTACCAACGGCGGCTTCTTCCGTTATGATCCCAATCGGCGTCAGCTCGAACGTACCGCTCAGCTTTCCATCCCTAATCCATGGGGCATTGCCTTTGATGAATGGGGGCAGAATTTCTATGCTGAAACCTCCAGCCCGCCCGTTAGCTGGATGATGCCTGGATCGGTTAAGCCAAGATATGGCGAATTTACCCCCAAATCAAGAAACTTAATTGAAGAAGCGCATCGCGTACGTCCCACCTCCGGCCTGGAGTTTGTTTCCAGCCGTCACTTTCCCGACGAAGTGCAGGGCGACATGCTGATCAACAACACCATAGGCTTTTTAGGTACGAAACAACACAGCATGGCAGACGATGGTACCGGCTATAAAAGTAAACACAGGCAAGACCTGGTACAGTCAGAGGACATGAACTTTCGTCCGGTAGACATGGAGTT
Organism: uncultured Sphingobacterium sp.; assembly: GCA_964358565.1. Classification (GTDB taxonomy): domain Bacteria; phylum Bacteroidota; class Bacteroidia; order Sphingobacteriales; family Sphingobacteriaceae; genus Daejeonella. Next base: position 4,034 of record CAYHRC010000181.1, read on the forward strand.
TGCACCAGATGGCTCTCTTTATCTCATTGATTGGCACAATGTGCTGATTGGCCACATGCAGCATAATGCCCGGGATCCACTCCGTGATCATACTCACGGTAGAATTTATCGCATCACGTATCCCTCTAGGCCATTGGTTAAATCAGCCAGGGTGGCAGGCGCAAGCATCGATGAGCTTTTAAATAACCTTAAGCTTCCTGAATACAGGACCCGCTACCGTACCCGTCGGGAACTTCGGGGGCGTAAAGCATCAGAGGTCCTTTCTCATATTAAAACCTGGGTTGCTAAACTCGATAAAAAGGATGCCCGGTATGAACACCACTTGCTGGAAGCATTATGGGTAAGCTGGGGGCTTAATCAGGTTGACCAAACTCTGCTTCGTCAGATACTTCATGCGAAAGATTATCGGGCCAGGGCCGCTGCCGTACGCGTGCTGCGTTATACGGGTCATCAAGTAACAGATCAGGCTTTCCTGCTGATGCAAGCTGCCAGGGATATTCATGGCCGTGTTCGCCTGGAAGCGATAGTAGCAGCCTCCTGGCTGGACAAGGAAAAAGGCCTGCCCATTGTGACGGAAGCCGGTAAGAAGCCACTCGATGATTGGATGGTGGATGCCTATGAAACGGCGCTGGCACATCTCAATGGACGTGCCATAGAAGTGAAAAAGGAAGAAGCCGTCAAAACCGAGCTGAAAGGAGCGGAACTTGACTTGCTCATCAAAGGGAAAGCGATCTATGCCCGGGATGGGTTCTGTAATACCTGCCATCAAGCCGATGGCAAAGGTCTGTCGGCAGCTAGCTTCCCCCCACTTACCACCTCAAATTGGGTGATAGGCAACGATGAACGCCTGATTAAACTGGTGTTAAAAGGGCTTTATGGCCCCATTGAAGTGCTTGGTAAAAAATATCCCGGACAAGTACCTATGACTCCTTTCGGAGGGATGCTGAATGACGATGAAGTAGCAGCCGTACTGACCTACGTGCGAAATTCCTTTGGAAACAAAGCGTCGGCTATCTCTCCAGACAAGGTAAAAGAAGTACGGGCGGCCACGAAAGACAAAACTGGCTTCTATTCACCTGAAGAACTACTCAAACAACATCCACTAGAGAAATGATTTCATTAGCTATCACTACCGATATGGTTAAATTCTATCAATCTTATAGCTGTCTATGAAAAATTTAAAAAGCATGAAGTATCTATTTTTGCTATGCATTTTGATCCAGTACGCCTTTTACTCCTGTGCGCAGACCAGAACCAATGTTAAAAAGCCATTAATCGTATTTGTTACCGGCGACCATGAGTATAGTGGTGAAGCAACACTGCCGCTTATTGCAGCCGAATTAGAGAAGAATTATGGGTTTCGCACCATAGTTCTAAAAGCTTCTCCTGATCATAATTCCGAAGAAAATATTCCCGGATTGGAAGCTTTGCAAGAGGCTGATGTGGCCGTATTTTTTCTGCGCTGGCGCCGGTTGCCCGCCGATCAGATTAAATATATTGAAGCTTACTTAAAAACCGGTAAACCGGTAGTTGGTTTCCGGACCACTACCCATGCCTTTAACTACCCAAAAGGACACGAGCTGGAGAAATGGAATGCCTTTGGCGAACTGGCTTTTAATTCGCCACCGGGTTGGGGGGGTAAAGCCAATCATACACATTACGGGCATGAATCTACTACCGATGTAACCATAATTCCGGAGGTAGCCCAAAATCCCATTCTTACGGGCGTTAGTAATAATTTCCATGCTAAATCCTGGTTATACAAAGTGTTGCCCGGTTATCCGGTCAAAGGATCAACCTGGTTATTAATGGGACACGCAGTTAATCCTAACAAAAAAGATGCTATTGATAATCCGGTAGCCTGGACCGGGCAAAACACGTATGGAGGAAAACTTTTCATGACCACCCTGGGCCATCCCAAAGATTTTGACTTGGAACCTTTCCAGCACCTGGTAATTAATGCAATTCATTGGGCGGCCGGGAAACCGGTGCCCAAAAAATGGGCGGGTAAAATAGAAATAAATGTGCCTTACCGACAGCCTGTCAAATGATTTAATGATATTAATAATTGTTTGCAAATTGCCGGCGGATTA
>CAYHRC010000182.1:0-6117 GCA_964358565.1 uncultured Sphingobacterium sp.
TTTTGAGCTACGGCCTTTTGATCCGGGGCTCCAAAATCAGCTAATTGGCTTGTTCCCAAATCCATAACAGCCTTTGCAGCATCCCTGGCAGCAGTCCAAAGAGAAGCTCTATTAGGGCTAAGGTAACCAACCAATTCACTTTTAGCGGTTCCATCAGCTGTCAGATCACTGGCAGCAAACAATAGCATCCTCGATTTAATAGCCAGGGCAGCCTCTTTTGTTGCCTTTCCTAAACGTGTGTTAGCTTTTAGAGGAAGCAGTTTTGCTGCTGCATCACAATCTGCGGCAATGAAGTCGACAGTTTCTTTAAAAGTTCCCCTGGTAATAGTAGAAAAATCATCCCCCAGGCTATTAGGTTTCTTCAAAATTGGCAGCCCGCCGTAAGTACGGCACATCTCAGTATAAAGAAATGCCCTAAGGAATAAGGCCTCTCCTTTCAATATATCAGCTTGTTTTTTTATATCAGCTTTTTCAGATGCCTTATATGCATCAGGCAATTTGTCAATTTTATCAAGAAAAATATTGATCTTCTGAACGTTATTGAATTGATTCCAATTAGAATTAGAATACCAGTTAGAACCATATTGACCGGCAGTATTATCCGCAGTCATGTTACCAACATTATAAGGAGAGGAGCTCGAGCCTCTGCCGCTTAACATCTCATCAGAAACTGCACCAATCATCACTGCCTTAAATTGTCCGATTTGTGCACCATTATAACAGCTATTCAAATAACTGGACGCTAAATTCACATCAGACCAAACGTTAGCATCAGAGTATTGATTTAAAGGAGTTTTATTCAACATCTCTTTGTCGCAAGCCGTGAGTAAAAATACCAGGGCTACAAAGATCCTTATATTTATTTTATACATATTCATAATTGATAATTCTTTAAAATTTTATAATTCAATCTGTACACCTGCGGAATAGACTTTCATTAGTGGATAATTTGTTAAATTTCCAAGTTCGGGATCAGCTTTCCATTCGAATGAGTTATATAATAGGAATAAGTTCTGCCCAGTGATATACACTTTTGCATTCTTTAACCAGGCTGCTTTCGCTATATTTTTAGGAACTGAGTATGCAAGTTGCAGATTTTTCATCCTGGCAAAAGCTCTATTATTATAATCGTAATCAGTTAAGTGAGTACTCCTCCAGTATTCTTCATCCCTTACGAAAATCCTTGGCTTATCGGCCGTTATATTGTCCGGAGTCCATCTGCCATCTGCGTAGTACTGGTAATAATTTCCATCTCTACCCATATTTATGAACTCAGCCCTTTTCCAGGTAGCACCCATACCCTGAACCAGGCCACTAAGTCCCCAATTTTTATAATTTAATGAAAATGATACACCATAACTTATCTCAGGAGTTGAAGTTTTATCAAATAATATTTGATCATCAGAGTCAATTTTGCCGTTTTTATCATAATCTTCAATAATGATATCACCGGCTCTTGCTCCGCTTACATGGGGATATCCAGCTACATCAGCACTGTTATCAAATATTCCGATAGCCTTGTAAAGAAGTTGTGCTCCTATTGGGTGGCCTGTTCTTACTTGCCACGCCACCTTTCTTGCTGGCTCGTCATATTCAATTATCTTATTGCGGGCAAATGCCAGATTACCACTGACTGAATATGAAAAACTTCCTGCCTTGTCTGCATAACCTAAAATTGTCTCAAATCCCTTGCTTTCAACAATACCGAAGTTTTCATCCGGCAGGATCATTCCAGTGAATGCTGGTACAGATGCGTTCCTTTTAACGAGGATATCGTTACGCTTCTGGTAAAAGACCTCAGCATTAAACTCAAGTTTATTATTAAAGAAAAATGATTCAAACCCAGCGTTATACACATTAGCGACCTCCCAGGTGATGTTTGGATTAGGCATACCACTTTGTACCAAAGAGGATTCATAAAGTTTATTACTGCCAAAAGTCATTCCTGTTCCAAATCCATAACTGGTTAAATACTGAAATGGATTAACCGCGTCATTACCCATTTGTCCCCATGAAGCCCGGAGCTTAAAGTAGTTGATGAAGTTCAGATTTTTCTTCCAGAAGTTTTCATTGGACACTCTCCAACCTACAAGCACACTGGGGAAAGTGCCCCAACGTCCGCTTTCTTTTGAAAACCGTAATGAACCATCTCTGCGTAAAGCGATTTGAGCTAAATATGTCTCTTTGTAATTATAACTGAGTCTTCCAAAATAGTTAATCCTGGAATCAATACTAATCGAAGATCCATTGTTTATTTCTGAATTTCCTCCTGCAAATAAATAGGGCAATTTATCGGAGACAAAATACCTTCGAAACGCATTTATTCCCTGGCCTTGAAAATCAGAACCCTCAGCAGCAATAAAGGCACTTATACTATGAACACCATTGATCAACTTATCATAACTGGTTTTAAAGTTGAAAGTCGTTGTTCTTGAATTGTTAGAGTATTCAGTCAACCTCGGTTCACTAATGGGTGCCTTAGTGCCTATTAAAAAAGCTGAGCCGTCTTCGATTCCTGTATTTCCTGCAGCTAAATATGCTGGTTTGTTTAAGTTGTATAGGGTGAAGGGAGTTGCAAAAAGCTTTCTGGTTGAAAAATACATATCATAAGCATAATAAGCAGATACTGCTAAGCCCTCAATCTTTGGTATCTTTAAATTTGCAGTTACCATATTCTGACTTCTGTACTGCTTATCATCGTCGAAACCACCTTCAAAAGAACTGGTCATAATTGACTGGGCACCACCTTCAGCATAGGCAGGACCAGGTAAACCATTAGGAAAAACTGCAGCATCTGTAGGTTTACCTCTAACCATATTCTGCCAAATATCACTGGCAGAAAATGCCGGGTTCATCCTATCTTCCTGTGATCCATTAAGATCTAAACCAATAGTCAGGTATTCATTTACCTTGACATCTGTGTTTAATTTTAGATTATACCTATCGAATGTAGTAGAGTTTGCTTCATATATGCCGTTTGAAGATATCTTACCGAAAGAGAGATAGTAGTTAACACTCTTGCCGCCTCCGGCAATTGATAAATTGTGATGATTTGTGTTTGTGTATTTCTTTAAGGTAAGGTCGAAAAAGTCACTGTTAGGATATGTCCATGGATATTTACCTGATTTGTATTTTTCAACATCTGCCAGGGAATATTGCATGGCGCTCTCAGGAACACCTCTGTAACTTTCCTGTTCCCTCATCAACTGAGCATAAGTGGCTGCATCAGTAACTTTATTGAGTATTGTCGGTGTCTCCAAACCCTGATAAAAATTGTATTTCAATGATGGTACACCTTCCTTACCCCGTTTAGTTGTAATCAGAATAACACCGTTGGCTGCCCGGGCACCATAAATGGCTGCTGATGCATCTTTAAGTACAGTTAAACTTTCAATATCCCCAGGTTCTACTGAATTCAAATCACGTCCTGGAATACCATCAATAACTACTAATGGAGAACTATTACCAAGAGTTGAATTACCCCTGATTAAAATATTTGCCTCATCCATTCCGGGTTGCCCGCTCTGTTGTTGTATAACTGCGCCTGGAAGACGACCGGCAAGAGCATTAGATACTTTGGCGACCGGAGAAGCATTAAGCTGTTCACTGTTTATAGTAACCACAGAGCCAATTACATTGACCTTTTTCTGTACACCATACCCAATTACCACTACCTCTTCTAATGCAGCTGAACTTTCTCTTAAAATGATGCTAATCACGTTTTGATCTCCAACAACTACCTCATTCTTTTCATAGCCTATAAAAGAAGCTACTATCACATCGCCTTTCTTAGCCTGGATGCTATATTCTCCATTCAGGCCTGTAGAAACTCCAGTGTTGGTTCCCTTAACCTTTATACTTACTCCAGGTAGAGTGGTACGGGTTACACTATCCAGAACCGTTCCCTTAATTTCTCTTAAATTTTGCGCCTGTAGCTGCGATGAGAACAGAAAAATTAGGATTAGAATTGGAATGCCCAGATAGGGACAAATAATCCATTTATTGATTTTACTTTTCATGTGTTAGGGTTTTGGGTTTAGTTTTATTTTGTGTATAGTTTGTTTTTATCGGCAATGAAGCCTGCCTACCGCAGGCAGGCTTGCATGAGCTTTTCTCATTTCAGTTTGCCTGCCTGCGGTAGGCAGGCTCATGCAGGTTTCATTAAAAATTAATTTTTAAACGATTTATTATCTAATTAAACTATTCAGATTTATGCTATTCCAGGAGTTATCGTTTAACCAAATTAAACATAAATCATATCCAACATTCCAAATTGAGGTATAAAAGAGCGATAACGTTATCGAAAGCGTTATCGAAGATTAGAATTGATATTCAAAGGATTATGACTAACCTGAACAGGCCAGGGAATATAGATCAACATATAAAATCCAGGCTTTTAGAACAATCTGATGAAGCCAAAATGAAACAAATGGTTCAAATGATCATTGCCGCTCAAACTGCAGAAATTCTACAATTAGCATCATTTCGAATAATATTATTATGGAAATATATCCGATATGCATATGGTTTGTTAATGCGATTTATTAAAACCTGTTTTTTAACACAATAAAAAGTGGTTTTATATCATCGGTAGCTTTAGTTCCAATAAATCCATGACCAAGGATAATATCGGGTTTTCCGTCAGAATCAAGATCTGCTATATCCATCGTAGTTGCCTTATAAAATTTTGTTTCCAGGGGCAAAGAATAAGGTTCAAAATTTAAATTTCCATTATTCTTCAGGAAAGTAAAGCCTTCTTCCGGATGCCGGTTATCAGTAAAAAAACCAATGGCTGCTATATCAAGATCTCCGTCTTTATCAAAGTCCCGTGCCATCGCTTTAATGCACCCATTGATAGGAAAGAAATATTGCTTAGTAAATTCATTCTTTCCGTTATTAATAAAAACATATAAGCCATGATAAGGCTTTAATTGATTTATCCCGTCACCGCGATCACCACAGGTATATAGAATATCAGGGAATCCATCCTTGTTAAAATCATTCAGTTCAAAGGAAGATGAACCATATGAGGGCGGCAATTGTATGACCTGTTTCTCAGCAAATAAGCCTTTGCCCTTATTAGTAAATAAAAAAATACCCTCTTCTCCCTGCGAGAATTGCGCCCAGATATCAGGTCGCCCGTCATTGTTATAGTCCTGTACGTATGCCTGGGTAGCACCGGCCAGAGCACGAATGTCATGCCGTAAATATTTTCCTTTTCCTTCATTTTCCATCCACAATAAGGAACCATTGATATTTCCAAATTCACAGATCACATAGTCCTTTTTACGGTCCCCGTTAATATCGACCGCCTGGATCTGCACAGGCCTGGCTAAGCGTTCAAACAGGGGCTGAGTATCGGCCCGCATTTTTCCCTGCTTATTTATTTTAACTCGGGTTAGGTCCCCGTTTCTTGAATTATTTCCAAAAAGGTTAGTTCCAATCTTACAGGTTACGAATTCATTTTCGGAAAAGTCAATATCAACAAGAGGACCATCGGTAATTAAAGAATCCTTCACCTGTAACTTTTCATCCAGTAAAAAAAGAGTGTTTGAACTTGCCCGGTTCACAAATACCCGGTGTGGTTTTACGGAAGTGTCAATTTTAACAAAAGAGGCTGTATTCCCTTTTCTGTAAAACAAAGCGGGTGGAAATTTTAATGAAAAAAATGGAAGCTCCCTTCTAACTGGTTTTTTAAACTCCGGTGTCAATTCAACAGGTGCTGTTGTGGTATAATAATCTAAAATCTTCTGCCACTCTAAAGAACTCATAGCAGCCTCTGAAGGATAGAAACTTTGATCAATATCGGTATAGATCGGATACGATTGATCCTTATGATAAAATATACCTAAGCGTGGGCCCATCTTTGCAAGTGCTACCTGCCAATTTTCTTTATCAAGTAAAGACGGATCGGGTAACATATGGCATGACTTGCAGTGCTGTATTGCCAGCATTTTCCCTTGTTCAATCAGGGCTGGATCCGGCTTATCTTCATAAGCAGCCTGGTTGGTTTTGGAATCCACTTTGTTCAGCGGAGTGACTTCAGATGTGCTGCGAAAAATATAGATCCCGATGCCAAAAATCAAAAAAAACAGGAACAAAACGATTAGCCTTTTA
>CAYHRC010000183.1:0-6077 GCA_964358565.1 uncultured Sphingobacterium sp.
AAGAATATTCTGTTTGGAGTAAATGTTAGTTTTTAATAAATTTTAGATAATAGAAAAATGACTAAGAAAATATTTAGCCTAGCCGCATTATTTGTTGCCGGCTTTTTACTCACGGCCTGCGATGATTCATTTTTGACAACCAAGCCTAAAGGGGTGATCAATCAAAAAGCTTTGGAAACTAAACAAGGCGTTGACGCTTTGCTCATTGGAGCGTACTCATTGCTGGATGGAGTTGGTTCAGGTAATACCTCATGGCATAGCGCTGTTACTAACTGGGTTTATGGCGCCGTAGCTTCTGACGATACCTATAAAGGTACTGATGCAGGTGACCAGCCCGAAATTACCTTCATTGAAACCTATAACTGGTTACCTACCAATACTCATTTCCGGGGTAAATGGCGTCATGTGTATGATGGCGTAGCGCGTTGTAATGATGTATTGCAGGTGATGGCCAATGCTACAGACATGACCCAGGCAGAAAAAGCGCAGGTTACAGCTGAAGCCCGTTTTCTAAGGGGACATTATCATTTTGAAGCCAAAAAAATGTGGAATAAAGTACCTTACATCGATGAAAAGATTTATGATCCCAGCAATCCTGAAAGCACCAAAATTCCTAATACTGAAGACATTTGGCCAAAAATAGAAGCTGATTTTAAAGCGGCTTACGATGTATTGCCAGTAAATCAAGCTCAAAAGGGACGGGTTACTAAATATGCTGCTGCTGCTTATCTTGCTAAAGCCTATTTATTTCAACGCAAGTATGCCCTTGCCAAACCACTTCTGGATGAAATAATAGCCAGTAATAAATACACCCTGGTTCCATTATTTTTCGATAATTATAATGCGGCTACTAATAATAATGCCGAATCTATTTTTGAAGTGCAGATGTCGGTAAACGATGGCTCCCCCGGCGGTAATAACGGTAATAACGGTAATATCCTGAATTATCCCTACACCGGTCCCTGGAATTGCTGTGGTTTTGAGCAGCCAGCTCAAAATCTGGTGAATGCCTTCCAGACCTCCAATGGTTTACCATTACTGGATACCTATAACAATACGGATGTAAAAAATGATGAAGGTTTGAGTTCAACTGATCCTTTTACGCCACACACAGGTCCACTGGACCCCCGTCTGGATCATACTGTTGGTCGCAGGGGTATTCCTTATCTGGATCATGGTATTCATACAGGTAAACCATGGATTCGCGATCAGGCTTATGGAGGCCCTTATTCTCCTAAAAAAGCCGTATGGTCGAAAGGCTTTTCCCATGCAACTAACAGAAATAATTCTAATAATTATCGCATGATACGCCTGGCACACGTTTTATTATGGCGTGCAGAAGTGGCTGTTGAAGAAAATGATCTGGAAAAAGCGCGAACCATGATAAACCTGGTGCGAACCCGGGCAGCAAACCCAGCCGGATTTGTCAAAATGCCCGATGGCACTCCCGCCGCTAATTACGTGATAAGTACCTACCAGACCCCGTTTGATGACCAGGTATCAGCCCGTAAGGCAGTACAGTTTGAAAGCAGGCTGGAATTTGGAATGGAAGGTCACCGGTTCTTTGATCTGGTACGCTGGGGAATAGCTGACCAAATTTTGAATACCTATGTGGCTAAAGAAAAAATAAAACGGACATATTTAAACGGCGCTACATTTAAAAAAGGGCTGAATGAATATTATCCTATTCCACAGGCGGAAATTATTAACAGTACAGTGGGCGGTAAGAATATCTTAATCCAGAATCCCGGGTATTAATTTGAATATTTTAAGAGGGGCTTGCCTATAAAAAGGCAAGCCCCTCTTAGTTATAACATATTGCAAGGATCAATTTTTGATTATTTTACGCTTTTATTTACCTATCTTTTTCCTGGCAAAGCGTGTCGCTGTAATGAATGCTACTTCATCCATCAGGTGCATGGCTGTTCCGCCAAATAAGGTATCATAATGATTGGTGGTATTGTGTGTATGGATCTGAGTTTCATCACGAACACCGCTGGCCGATATCCTGAATGCCTTCACTGCCCAGCCGGGATATGCTGCCCGTTCTTTCTTCCGCAAAGGAAGACCTTCCCGAATTGCCGGTTCATCGATCTGGATGATCTTTATTCCAGCGTTTTCTAATGCCATCAAATTCGCCATGTACCAGTACATCCAGACCGATCTCTTCCTGCCAGCGAATGGCCTCAATAGTGGCGCTTTTTATGGCTTCGTCATATTGAGAAGGTGTTAATTCACCTTTTTTAAGTCTCGCCCTTAACTGGCGGATATCATCTGTTTGAGGAAAGGAACCAATAGTAGTAGTAGGAAACAGGGGGAATTTAAACTGTTCATGCTGGATCTTCTGACGATCTTTACACTTTCGGGAATTGTTACTTACAGTTGCGCGACAGCCCGTGATTTACACACGGTTCCTGTTTTAATTCTTCAGTTTCTAAAGAAACCTGAAGCTGAAAATAAAGTAAAGAAATTGTACAAATATAAGATTAAGAATTCAGGGATAAACGATATTCTTCCTTCAATTCATTCAGGCAAGGGGCACAGAGGCATCCCTCAAAGCATTCGCTCACATACTGCATCTCATTCAAATTTAGCTGCACGGTACTGCACTGGCATTTGGTGAATGCATTGGCTTTGCACTCCATTCTGGCATCACACCGCTCGCAGGATATGATCTCATGTTTATGCATTAATACAGGCAAAGATTAATTTCAATATCTCACAAATAAAGCCTTATAGAAAGAAAATCCCCGGTACCTGCCCGGCCCCGGGGCTTTTTACAATTTAATTATTAAATGCATCTGCTTTTAAGAGCCACAGCTGACACAACCATCTTCCATACTGCAGCTTAATCCATTAATACTGCCAGGATCATTGTTTTGAACTGCATCAATGTGAGGAACAATTGGTTCCATACTTTTCCCTCCCTGTTTTTCCACTGTAAACTGTACTGCTTTTGAGGCTGCCTGCGTGCGCAGGTAATACATTCCCGTTTTTAATCCCTTCTTCCAGGCATAGAAATGCATGGAAGTTAATTTAGCTGTGTTCGGGTTATCTACAAACAGGTTTAGCGACTGCGACTGGCAGATAAAAGCGCCGCGATCGGCAGCCATATCAATTAAGTTACGCTGTTTGATCTCCCATACCGTTTTATACAATTCTCTTATCCCGGCAGGTATCTCTTCAATATGTTGTACTGAACCATTGGCTGTAATGATACTATCTTTCATTGTAGTGTTCCACAATCCCAGGTTAACAAGATCTTTGAGCAAATGCTTATTAACAATAATGAACTCACCACTTAATACCCTGCGGGTGTAGATATTGGAAGTATATGGTTCAAAACATTCGTTGTTACCTAATATCTGGGAAGTGGATGCCGTGGGCATTGGCGCTACAAGCAGTGAATTCCGCACACCATACTGCTTAACTTCTTCTCTTAGTGTTTCCCAGTCATGCCTGTCGGATGGCTTAACGCCCCAGAGATCAAACTGGAATAATCCTTTTGATAAGGGTGATCCATTGAAGGTTTCATAAGCTCCCTGCTCTTTAGCCAGATCCTTACTGGCAGACATGGCGGCAAAATAGATAGTTTCAAATATGTTCTTGTTCAGCATCCTGGCGAGATCGCTTTCAAATGGCAGTCGCATCAGGATAAAAACGTCAGCCAGGCCCTGTACCCCCAGCCCGACAGGACGATGCCGGAAATTGGAATTACGTGCTTCCTCAACCGGGTAGTAATTATTATCAATAATACAGTTAAGATTTTTAGTAGCCTGGCAGGTGATCTCATATAATTTCTCAAAATCAAACTGGCCATCTGTGACAAAGCGTGGCAAGGCTAAAGAAGCCAGGTTGCATACGGCTACCTCGTCGGGGCTTGTATATTCCATGATCTCGGTACACAGATTACTGCATTTAATGGTGCCTAAATTTTGCTGGTTGCTCTTACTGTTTGCAGCATCTTTATATAAAAGATAAGGTGTACCTGTTTCAATCTGGGCTTCCAGTATTGCGAACCACAATTCCTGAGCCTTAATGGTTTTACGTGCCCTCCCCTCTGCTTCGTACTTATGATACAGATCCTCAAATTCTTTCCCAAAGCAATCATGAAGCCCCGGCGCTTCATGCGGACAGAACAGGCTCCATTCTTCATTGGCTTCTACCCTTTTCATAAACAGATCAGGCACCCATAATGCATAGAAAAGGTCTCTGGCCCGCATCTCTTCCTTCCCGTGATTTTTCCTCAGATCAAGAAATTCGAATACATCGGCATGCCATGGCTCAAGGTAGATTGCAAACGCACCTTTCCTCTTCCCCCCTCCCTGGTCCACGTAACGGGCAGTATCATTAAACACCTTCAGCATAGGAACGATTCCGTTGCTGGTTCCATTTGTGCCGCCAATATAGCTGCCAGTAGCTCTAACGTTATGTATAGCTAAGCCAATTCCACCCGCACTTTGTGAAATTCGGGCAGTTTGTTTCAAGGTATCATAAATCCCATCAATACTGTCGTCTTTCATTGCCAGAAGAAAGCAGGATGACATTTGGGGCTTGGGAGTACCGGCATTAAAAAGAGTTGGGGTGGCATGAGTGAACCAGCGCTCGCTCATCAGGTTATAGGTATGAATAACACTCTCCAGATCATTTTTATGAATTCCAATTGCCACACGCATATACATATGCTGCGGGCGTTCAGTTATTTTACCATCAATGCGGAGGAGGTAGGATTTCTCAAGCGTTTTAAAGCCAAAGTAATCAAACCCAAAATCCCTGTCGTATATAATGGAGCTATCAAGCAGGTCTGCGTTATTTTTAATAATTTCAATCACATCATCCGCGATCAATGGCATTTTCCTGCCCGTAATTGCATCAGAATAATGATAGAGGTTCAGCATGGTTTCCGAAAAGGATTTCGTGGTATTCTTATGCAGGTTGCTCACTCCTATCCGGCTTGCCAGCAGGGCATAGTCCGGATGTTTAGTGGTAAGGGAAGCAGCTGTTTCTGCAGCCAGGTTATCCAGCTCAGTAGTACTTACCCCATCATAAAGCCCTTCGATTACTTTTTTAGCCACATCAATCGCATCCACAAGCGGACTTAAGCCATATGATAATTTCTGAATGCGGGCAGTAATCTTGTCAAACTTTACGCTTTCTTTTCTTCCGTTTCTTTTGAATACAAACATGATATAGGTTGTTATGAGTTACGAGTTGTGAGTTACGAGTTGTGAGTTACGGGTTGTGAGTTACGAGTTGTGAGTTACGGGTTATGAGTGATATTAATTAATCAGAAATCTTCCTCCAGCGAGAAGTTCCGGGATTCCGTGTTTGAAAGCACACCTGCCTTCTGATAGTCACCTACACGTTTTTCAAAGAAATTGGTCTTTCCCTGCAGGGATATCATTTCCATAAAGTCGAACGGGTTTGACACATTAAATATTTTTGAATAACCCAGTTCTCCCGCCCAGCGATCGGCTACAAATTCAATATATTGTTTCATCAGTTTAGCATTCATACCAATAAGCTCTACAGGCAAAGCCTCAGTAATAAACTCTTTTTCAATCTCTACTGCATTTCCAATAATAGAATGCACCTGATCCTGTGAAAGTTTATTGGAAAGCATCCTGTAAAGCAGGCATGCAAATTCACAATGCAGCCCTTCATCACGGCTGATCAGTTCATTGCTGAAGGTCAGGCCGGGCATCAGGCCCCGTTTTTTAAGCCAGAAAATAGAACAGAAGCTTCCGCTAAAAAAGATGCCTTCAACGGCAGCAAAAGCAACAAGACGCTCGGCAAAACTGCCATTCTCTATCCATCGCAATGCCCATTCTGCCTTTTTCTTCACTGCAGGAACGGTATCAATAGCATGAAACAGGTGATCTTTTTCCCGGGAATCTTTAATATAAGTATCGATCAAAAGGGCATAGGTTTCCGAGTGTATGTTTTCCATCATGATCTGGAAGCCATAAAAGCATCTCGCTTCCGGCACCTGGACTTCTCTCATGAAGTTTACGGCCAGGTTCTCATTTACAATACCATCACTGGCTGCAAAAAATGCAAGTACATGTTTAATGAAA
>CAYHRC010000184.1:0-6064 GCA_964358565.1 uncultured Sphingobacterium sp.
ATGGCAAATATAGTGAACAACGCTATCGCCAGCTCCCGAGCTATCGGGATGATTTTTTATCTTTTAACAAAGAACTGGTCAGGACACAGGGAAGTGGCCATTATGTAATCGCCATCGATCCCAGTTTCATCACTAAGGCGGGAAAGAAAACACCCGGCCTGGGATACTTTTGGTCAGGACAGGCCGGACAGGCAAAACGGGGCCTTGAAATTACCGGTATAGCAGCCATTGATATAGACCATCACACCGGCTTCCATTTAGAAGCAGTACAGACCATCATCAAAGAGGATGAGACCATGTTAGACAGCGGTTTTCATTTCATCAGTCGCTTACGGGACGATGCCAACCTGAAATACCTCTATTCAGGAGAGCCTACCGGTAAACGTGGAAGGCCTAAGAAGCATGGCGGCAAAGTAGAGCCAAACAATCTGGACAAGGATGTCTTTGCCTTAGTGGAAACCCGGGATGGCACCCTCCTGCATACCGCCCTTGTTTATTCGGTATCGCTTGAACGAAACGTTCGGATAGTCCACCTGCAAACCAGCAATGATAAAGGGAAAACGGGTTACAAACTTTATTTCTGCACAGACATTGAAATGGATGCGGCACGCATCCTGCACTATTACAGGAGCCGTTTCCAGATTGAGTTCCTTTACAGGGATGCTAAACAACATACCGGATTAAACAATTGCCAGGCCAGGAGTGAAAATAAATTGCATTTTCAGTTCAATGCAGCTTTATCAGCAATCAATATTGCCAAAGCCGTGCATTGGATAAGCATACCCAGGGAGCAACGAAAAGCCTTCTCGATGAATGATATTAAAACCATGAACCACAACGCTTTACTGCTTGAACGTTTTTTTACCATGTTCGGGCTTAACCCACACTTGACTAAAAATCAGAAGCATGTCAAAGAACTTATTTACTATGGCACTATTGCCGCTTAATTGATTAACGAACCATTGATATGAAACAAGCTGTATTATTCTGGAGTGGGGGGAAAGATTCAGCTTTGGCTTTATACCATGCACAGCAGGACCCCAGCATAGAAATTAAGGCAATTATTACAACCCTTAACCAGCAATATCGCCGTATTTCTATGCATGGTATTTCTGAAGCCATTCTTGACAGGCAGGTTGAGCAGTTGGATATCCCTTTGATAAAAATGTGGGTTCCAAATGAACCGGCAAATAATACATATGAAGAAATATTGCTGAATATCTGCAGGCAGCTTACATTGGATGGAATTGATACTGTTATTTTCGGGGATATTTTTTTAGAAGATCTGCGCCAATACCGTGAAAACCTGCTTAAACCACTTGGCCTTGCTTGTTATTTTCCGCTATGGAAAAGACCAACATATCAGCTCATAAATGAGTTTATAAGCCTGGGTTTTCAAACAATTACCTGCTGCATCAGCACTGCTATGCTTGACAATAGCTGGATTGGGAAACAAATTGATGAACGCTTCCTTAAAGAGTTACCTGAAGGAGTTGACTCTTGCGGTGAGAATGGAGAGTTCCACACTTTTTGCTTTGCAGGTCCGATTTTTAAGAAAACAATATCCTATCAGTCGGGTGAGGTAATATTTAAGCCTTTAATGATTAAGTCCGGCCAGGAGGAAGATGAAACAGGGTTTTTGTTTTTAGATATCTTTTAGAAAGAACAGATTATGAAAAAAATGGTCGTTTTAACAGGTGCTGGGATTTCTGCAGATAGTGGTTTGCAGACCTTTCGGGATTCTGGCGGTCTGTGGGAAGGGTATAATGTATATGATGTAGCCACACCGGAAGCATGGCGCCGAAATCCTGAAATGGTGCAAAATTTCTATAATGAGCGCCGTAAAGCTGTTTTGAAATCAGAACCTAATGAAGCTCATTATGCCCTTGTTAAACTGGAAGAGAAATATGATGTAAGCGTTATTACACAGAATATTGATGACCTGCATGAACGGGCAGGCTCCTCTAAGATAATTCATCTTCATGGCCTTATTACCAGATCGCAATCAGATGAAAATCCGGATCTAACCTACCAGATCCTGGGTTGGGAATTGAAAATGGGCGAGATGTGCGAATTGGGATCACAGCTGCGACCTCATGTGGTATGGTTTGGAGAGGCCGTTCCTATGATAGAAAAAGCAGCCGAGTTTTGTTTTGCTGCTAATATTTTTATAATAGTTGGTACTTCTTTGAAGGTTCATCCCGCTGCCGGGCTTATTGATCTTATTCCTGCCAAGGCAGTTAAATACCTTGTTGATATGAATGATCCTGGTATTGCAGGAAAGGATATTGAGGTGATCCTTGAAAGATCCTCGGTCGGAGTGCCAAAACTTGCTGAGAAGCTGCTGAATTTATAATCGCATAAAAAAGCCCGTATGGTTTTTCCAAACGGGCTTTTTTATATAATGTCCTGATTATGCTTTAACAAGTACAGGATAACGCTTTGACAACAAATAGAAGCTTGTAAATAAAACCGCAGAGAATACAAGATTACCTATCAGCATATTTCTAAAAAATGGTAATGCCGCAGTGTAGGAAGCCAATATCCCTGATACGTTATGCGGATAGAATGTAACCGGATAAAAGAAAGCAAAATTAGTGATCAGGTAAAACACTGATGCACTTATAAATGAAGCCAGAATAACATTCGTAACACTTACCTTTCTTCTTATTAAATATCCGCAGGCTACCATAGCAATGAAGCCTGTATAAACTAATATGCTAAATCCGTTCCCAATAAAAAGATCTGAAAGTGCCATCGCCATGAGAGGCATAATAAAAGCTAGTCGCTTGTCATTAAACTGAGCGCCTGCAAAAATAGCCAGGGCTCCAACTGCTGTAAAGTTCCACATATGCGGAATGAGGAGAGGCATCACCCGGGTTAATGCTGCTGCAATAACCAACAGAGTTAGCACAATAAAACGTGATAATTTGATGTGTTCCATGAATCAAAAATAAGAAAAATTTCTTTGATTTTAAAGCTATATGAAATATCTGCATTTGGCTCATCTTCCCTGATATTTGGCAAAACAGGGATCAAAATTAAATTTTGTTTATATAAATAAATATTTAATAATAAGATAGTTATGTATTCTTATTTAATCTTTTTATTTAAATATTAGTCCAGTTTAGCTGTAAAATTCATTGATTTTGCCAAATTAAATTTTGTTTTAACAATTACCTTTCTAATAATCAGCATATTGTACTCAGTAAGTTCTATACTTCGTACCTTTGATAGGCCGATTTAAAATCCGATCGCATCTGGCTAAATCGTTCAGTTGCAGACTTTATGAATTCGCTATCGAGTAATTGAAATACTCCGTTTACTCCTTCCGGAATATCAATTTCAGATATTTTATAGATCTGTTCAAACGCTCCTTTTTCCAATTTAATAATGAACTTTCCATTCATAGAAAAGATGCTGATCTTACAATCAGGATGTGGCAATTCTGCAATGACTCTCATAATGCTTTGATGTATCTTGTATTTATTTTTGTTGTTAAACCTGGTCTGTTAAAATCCCGAGCAGGGGATCAGTCCCGTTTAAGGTGCCCGAGGCTGATATCAATGCAAAGCGTGCGAAAAGCTCTTCACTGTACCAATCCTCCTGCCGTGTTTTGCGTATCACATCAAGATGCTCAGCTGAGTTGTATGCGAATTCTTTCATACTTTCCAAATTATTCCATATTGAGAATGTGGCTTGTCTGAAAAATGGTGCTTCTCCTATACCGAATGAAGTGATGTAACCAGGCGCCCTGGCAATTATTTGGGTTACTGGTTCAACATTCGACCAGAAGTCTTTTAATTTATCAAAACGGATGCTGGCCCGGGTTAGAACCGCAACAGGCCCTTTAACATATTTATTGTCCTGGACGATTTTAAAAGGTTCTTTACCATCCCATTTACCATGGCTGGCTATTGGCACACATAATGTTGTCCAGCGTTCAGCAGCAAATAAATTCCACCACCAGCTGACGAATGATCTTTCGTTGAAATCTATGAAAGCTTGCTGTGAATCCCATACTGCCAGAAGACCCCATTGCCGCCAGTCGGGCTGCAAACCAAAGCCGCCATTCTTGCCGCAACCCAGGAGTTTCCAAAATGAACAAGTTCTGTTCATGATGAGAGGTATACGATGGATGGCCATCGCTAAAAGGGCAAAAGGGATAAATAAGCGGCGATACCTTAAAATAGTTAATGAAACGATCATAAAAAGATCTAAGCTTTTAATATACAGGTTTCAAAGGTAATTTATCCAAATGTATTCTTGAGGTACTAAAAAAAGAAAAGCCCTCCTGCTTGCAGGAGGACTCTCATATAATAAAGGTTAATGTATTAGTGTTTACTAGCCGCCGTGTTTTCCCTTGCCTTTAGTTTCATAGCGTTGATCCCTGTCATCATCACGTCTGTCATCATCACGTCGCTCGTCATAACGTCTATCATCATAACGTCTATCATCATATTGCCTGTCATCATCACGTCTGCCTTCATATCCGCCATTTCCCATTTTTTTCCTTTGTCCGGGAGGCATTCCATGAGGGTGTTGCGGATGTTGTTTCCCGTATTGTCTGTTTTGTCCTAAATAAACCTTGGTCCGTTCCCTTCTCATCTCATAATGACCTGGTATTCTGCGGCTTCCAATTCCAAAGATCCCTGTAGTACGGTATTCCGGGATCCATACCCTGCGTTCACGCATCTCCCAACGATAATCACCACGGCCATCTGTGTAAACATTATTATCATTGGATCCCCATACGGTTTGATCCTGTCGGTATTGTGCTTGTGTATCGGTAGTCCCCAATGCTGCAAAGAGGGCGACCAGGATAATTATTTTTTTCATAATATTTGAAAGCATAACGTATAAATTTCGTGCCTGAATATAAAATCGATATATAATTTTGTTTTCGCATTAAGTTTACCGATTATTCTATTACCAGCTTTGTCTTACAAATCTTGTTATTGAAGATGAAGATTAGATGAATTTTTAACAATAAAATGGTGTTTATTTTGCTATTCAATGTTAATTTTGAAGATGTCAGAAGACCTGCATATTATAAATGGAGATAAAATATCTCAATATCAATCACTTATACCTCAAATATCAGCTTTGCTGCAAGGAGAAACTGATCAGATTGCTAATATGGGGAATATTTGTGCTGCCCTGAAGGAACAATTTGGGTTTTTCTGGGTGGGTTTTTACCTTGTGAAGGGTAATGAGCTGGTACTTGGACCATTCCAGGGTCCGGTAGCATGCACCAGGATTAAAAAGGGAAAAGGCGTTTGCGGTGCATCCTGGGAGCAGGCTAAAATACTGCTTGTACCCGATGTTGATGCCTTTCCCGGTCACATTGCATGCAGCAGTGCTTCGCGGTCGGAGATCGTTCTGCCTGTCATAAGGAACGATGAAGTCGTCGGTGTTTTAGATGTGGATAGCAGCGAATTGAACAGTTTTGACGAAACTGATGCAAAATACCTGGCTGAAATACTTGAACTTATACCATTTCTATCTTGAATAATAAACTTCCCCTGTCATTTTACCAGAGAGAAGACGTTGTTCTCATTAGCCGTGAGCTCCTTGGTAAATATATTTACACGAACATCAAAGGACAACTATGCGGAGGGGTAATTGTAGAAACAGAAGCTTATCGCGGTCCAGAGGACAGGGGGTCTCACGCTTTTAACTGCCGCAGAACTCCTCGAAATGAGATTATGTATGGGGCTGGAGGACAAGTTTATATGTATATCTGTTATGGCATTCATGACATGCTAAATATTGTTAGCGGGAAGGAAGGGATGTCGCATGCTATTTTAATACGTGCTGTTGAGCCCATTACCGGAATTGATCTTATGCGGGAGCGAAGAAATATATTTAATAATGATACCCGTTTATGTCAGGGGCCTGGTTCTTTAGCTAAAGCAATGGGTTTAAATAAGCTTCATAATGGGGTTGATCTTCAGCAAGATGAAATCTGGATAGAAGATAAAGGCCTGCGATATGCACCTGAACAAATTATTGCCTCTGCCAGAGTAGGAATGAACTTTGAGGGGCTATATAAAACAATTCC